>JAQVRQ010000001.1:0-11949 GCA_028700975.1 Bacteroidales bacterium
TTCTCCTTTCAAGGTTGATAGGTCTCATCTCAGATCTGATGATTTTTTTGATTTGGATTATCTTTTGAAATCATCCGATATTGTTACTTTACACGTACCCTTAATCTCATCAACAATTAATATGGCTGATGATAATTTTTTCTCATTAATGAAAGAGAATGCCATATTTATTAACTCCTCAAGGGGAGAGGTTGTATGTGAAAATTCACTTCTTAAGTCAAGAGAGAAACTTTCCGGAATAGCTTTAGATGTTTGGAGAGAAGAACCTGAGATTAATAGGTATCTGCTAAGTGTTGCAGATATAGCTACTCCTCATATTGCAGGTTATTCTATTCAAGGTAAGATTAATGCTTCAATTTTGTCACTAAGAAATCTGGGAGGTTTTTTTAATTTGAATGTTCTTTCTAATTTACCCTTTGAATACCCTGAACCAAAAAAGCTTAATTTTAAACCCTCTGTTGAAAGCGAGCCGTATGTGAATTTAAGTAACCTCATATTTACTCTATATGATATATGGGAGGATTCTAAGACTCTTAAGGAGTCTCCGAAATCTTTTGAAGCATTGAGAAATGGATATAATTACAGATACGAATACTCGGATGAAGTAAAAGAGTTATTTGATATAATAATAAGGAGAGAGTATGTTTGAACAAAGAGACTTGGATCAATTTAATTCAATTGGTGTTTCTAAAGAGGTAGTTGAATCTCAGATAGAGTTGGTAAATAATGGATTTTCCTTTCTTGAAATTGTAGCTCCGGCAACAAAAGAGAGAGGGATAAAAGTAATTGATCCCTCTTCCAAAGAGAGGCTTATTAACCTATACATCAACTCTGACTTATCTGTTTCAAGATTTGTTCCGGCATCCGGTGCTGCTACCAGAATGTTCAAAGATCTATACGAAGCCTTAGATTTGTTGAATAAGGGTGCAAGTTTTGCGTTGGATTCTACTGTTGGGATCTTTTTTTCTAGCCTTAAGAGATTTCCCTTTTATGATGAGCTTAAAGGAATATCGGGTTTTAATCCAAATAGGCACTCTCAAATAATAGAGTTGCTTCTTTTCGATAAGGGATTAAATTATGGCTCCTTACCTAAAGGGCTATTGAGCTTCCACAAATATTCAAACGGATCTAGAACAGCATTTGAAGAGCAGCTGGTAGAGAGCGAAAAATATGCTGTTAACTCCAACGGATGTGCAAAAATAATGTTTACAGTCTCTGACGATCATCTTGAATCTTTTAATAATCTTTATTTGAAATTAAAATCAAAATTTAAGGCTGAAAGAGGAGTTGATCCAATAGTGGATTTTACTCTCCAAAAACACTCAACAGATACAGTTGCTGTTGATTTGGATGGTAATCCGTTTAGAAACGATGATGGCTCAATTCTTTTTAGGCCTGGTGGTCACGGAGCCTTACTTGGTAACTTGGAGCAGATTGATAGTGATATTGTTTTTATTAAGAATATTGATAATGTAACAAAAGAGGAGTTGCTTGAAGATACTATTGAGTGGAAGCAGATTATAGCAGGGATGCTTATAGAAGTAAGAGAGAAGATTTTCTCATATCTAAAAAGACTGGATGGTGAATTTGATGATAAGTTGAATAAGGAGATCATCCAATTTTTGGATGAAGAGTTCTGCATCTCAATTCCAGATATCCCTAAAGAGATTCTCAGAGATTTCCTTTATGCAAAACTCAACAGGCCCATTAGGGTTTGCGGTATGGTTAAAAACGAAGGGGAGCCGGGGGGAGGACCATTTATAGTTCAAGATGCCGATGGTTCAACTTCCCTTCAAATTCTTGAGTCGGCACAACTTGATAAAAGCCATTTAAATTACAATAAGTGGATGTCTGGGTCAACTCATTTCAATCCTGTAGATATTGTTTGCTCTACAATCAATTATTTAGGAGAGAAATTCAGCCTTTCAAGGTTTACTGATCCGGAGACTGGATTTGTCTCAATAAAGAGTGTTCAGGGGAGATCGCTGAAGGCTCTTGAACTACCAGGTTTATGGAATGGAGCTATGAGTAACTGGAATACAATTTTTGTAGAGGTGCCAATATCTACTTTTAACCCGGTTAAAAGTATAAATGATTTACTAAGACAACAACATACCGGGGCGAAAGATTAACCTCTAATCTGTCACTTTTTTATTTAGCCTCTCAGAAATAATTCTCTCACATAAAAGAAGTATAGCAATATTCGCACCTATACCTATCCATATAAGCGATTCTTTTGATTTGAACAACTCCGTTACTCCTTTTATTGATTCTGTTATATCTAAGACATTGAAACTAAATGAAATACTAATATTAAAATAGTAATAGTTGATAAGTAAGAGAGCTCCTGAAAAGAGAGCGGCTGCTAAAACAACTATTAATAAATTCTGGATAGTCTCTTTGCGGGACTCTCGGAGTGCTACCTCTCTTTTGATCTTTTCCAATACCTTGTTTTCAAAACCAAAAGGTACTGTTTCATCATTTATTGGAGAGATCAAACTCTTAATATTTATATCCTGTTCATCCATAACAAAAATCAATTTTATCACCTATCAATAAACTCAGCCTCTTTTTTATACGGTGAAGCCTAACCTTTACATTTGATTCAGACATCCTGCATATTTCAGAAATCTCTCTTATGCTTTTATTGTGATTATAGAACGAGAGTACCAAAAACCTATCTCCAGGATCAAGTGTCTCAATTGCTTCATATAGAATCTTAACCATTTTCTCCCTCTCTTCAATTATATCAATATCTGAAGAGGAGTTGTCCTGTAATTGCTCTATGTTTTCGTACGGAACATTTATCTTTTTTTTGCTTCTTGTTTTAGAAATGGACATATTGTATGCTATCCTAAAAAGCCAGGTTGAGAATGAGCACTCACCCCTAAATCCTTTGAGTGAAAAATATGCTTTTACAAATATGTCTTGAGCAACCTCCTCTGCATCTTCGCGATTTCTTACAACACCCCTGACAATTGATAGAATCTTTGGAGAGTGATGGCTTACCAGCTGATTATACAGGCTGGTTTCACCCTCCTTTATTCTCTCAATTAATCTTAATTCCTCCTCTTTTTTCATTATAATATTAGACGCAGAGTCATTTTCAAAGTTACACAGTGTAACCTTTATTTCAAATACACGTCAAAAGAACAAACAAATTAAAATCAAAAATCAATATGATGGAATTTATTACTGTACCCCTGACCTTTGGAATAGGTGCCTATGCTTTTTACAAGGTAATTGAGCTATTTGTTAGGAAAAAGGAGCGTCTAATGCTTGTAGATAAGCTAAATACTCTTGATAACGTGAATACCAATAACATCAATCTTTCGGGGTTATTCGGAGAGACTAAAACTTTGCAAAATCAATTCTTAACACTTCGAATTGGATCATTGTTAATGGGACTTGGCTTAGGTTTGCTTGTTGGCTACCTTATTGTTCACATCTCTTTTGGAGGCTTTAGAGATGTTACTTGGGATATAAGACAAACTCAGAGTGTAATATATGGTGCGTCGACACTTTTATTTGGAGGTATGGGTCTCATTGCGGGTTTTGTTACCGAGATGAAGATGAAGAATAAAAAGTAAGGTATTTTTATAAATAATAAGGGCTGACCAAATATTTGGTCAGCCCTTATTATTTATTAATTATATGTATTATTCAGGATCTTGGAGCAGAAGGCCGGCGCCTTTTGTTCCATCTTTGAATAGCAGAGAGTGCTTTTTAGGTTCTCTCTTTTTCCAGTCTCCCTTATGGTATGCGTAGCTTACTATAATTGGAACAACTGTTGTGGCCTCTGCATATACCATTTGCTCGTGTGCTGTATTTACCTTGCCCCAAGAGTTTGCCTCTTTTAGTGTAGATGATGAACAAGCACCGTCACGAACATCGGCAACTGTAATTTGAACGGCGTATTGGTGCATAGGCACATCGAAGCCGAGGCACTCTGCACAAACTACGGTATCCTGAGCAAAGTTCTTTGGAACTCCACCACCTACCATAAAAAGGCCGCTGGTTTTTGCAGACATCTTCACTTCAGTAAGCTCCCGGAAGTCTGCTACAGAGTCAATTGAAAGATATGGTTTACCCTCTTTCATCCTCTCAACCTGATGCATTACAAGTCCAAATCCTGCACTGCTATCAGTAAATGCAGGACAGAAAATTGGAACATTGTGTTCAAAAGCTGTCTGAATCAAAGAATTTTTCTTTTTTGAGTTCTTTGAAAGCCATTTTCCAATTTCGTGAATAAATTCTCTTGATGAGTAAGGTCTTGGTTCTAGTGAATCTGTGATTGCTTTGATTGTAGCGTCACACGCCTGAAGCTCCTCTTCATCAATGAAAGTGTCGTAAATTCTGTCAATATAGTTGTCTCTCAGATGTGTATCGTCAATAAACTGAGTTCCTCTGTAGTGTTTGTATCCAAGTGCTTCAAAGAAGTCCATATCAATGATAGAGGCACCCGTTGCAACAACTGCATCAATCATATTATGGTTAATCATATCTACATAAACTTGCATACACCCACCTGCTGAAGTACTTCCGGCAAGTATCAGCCAGTTAGTGGATTCTTTGTCGTTGATCATCAGCTGAAGGATGTCAGCAGCAGATGCAGTGTCTCTTGAAGAGAAGGACATCTCCCTCATAGAGTCTATCAGATAGGTAGAGTCTAGTTTTTTAATGTCGATGTGCTTTATTGTCTCCTGTAGGAGATCTTTTTTAGTAGGTTTCATCCTCTTATCTTTAATTTATTTGCAAAGATAGATAATTTAAATTAAGTACAAGTTTTTTACTAATTTTGCAGGTTCAAACCCCAATAGATAAACGTAATGTTCAATACAAATGAAATTCGGGAATTCCAACAGCTGGAGACACCATTTTATTATTATGATCTGGCACTGTTAAAAAGAACCCTTGATAAGTATACAGCTAATCTTAAGAAGTACAATTATCACGCACATTATGCACTTAAGGCAAATGCAAATGAGCGGATACTTCAAATAATCAGAAGCTATGGTCTGGGTGCTGATTGTGTAAGCGGCAACGAGGTTGCTCTGGCGCTTAAATCCGGATTTGACCCCTCTATGGTAGTTTACGCCGGGGTTGGAAAGTCTGACAAGGAGATAAAGATGGCACTGGAGGGAGATATTTTCAGTTTTAACTGCGAATCAGTTCCTGAATTGGAGATTATTAATTCTATTGCCTCATCTATGGGCAAAGTGGCCTCTGTATCTTTAAGAATTAATCCTGATATTGATGCGCACACTCATAAATACATTAGCACAGGACGCTCACAGGATAAATTTGGTATTAGCACCTGGATGTTTCAGGATGTTATTGACACCATTCATAAATGCCAAAATCTTAAATTGGTAGGACTTCACTTCCACGTAGGTTCTCAAATCACTGATATGAAAGTGTTTGAAATGCTTGCGAAGAGAGTGAACGAGATACAAAGATGGTTTTTTGATAATGGGATCGTAATTGAGAATATAAATCTTGGTGGAGGCTTGGGGATTGACTATGAGAATCCTGATAAAAATCCTGTATCTGACTTTGATACATATTTTAGCATTATAAATAAAGGTCTTGAGGTAAGAGGTGGTCAACATATCCATTTTGAGCCAGGTAGGACAATTGTTGCACAATGTGGAACTTTAATTTCCCGAGTACTTTATGTCAAGATAGGTAAAGGGAAGAAGTTTGCGATACTTGATGCCGGAATGAATGACCTTATAAGACCAGCCCTATATCAAGCGAAACATAAAATTGATAACTTAACCTCTAAAGGTAGAAATATGAGGTACGATGTTGTCGGACCCGTATGTGAGTCAAGCGATAGATTTGGGAAAAATATACTTCTTCCAGAGACGAAAAGGGGAGATATATGTGCAATTAAATCGGCAGGAGCTTATGGCCAGGTTATGGCTATGAAATATAATCAAAGGGATTTAGCACTTGAATACTATTCCGAGGAGTTATAAAAATTAAAGATATTTATTATGAGTAGGGTAAGTTCGAAGGAGAAATATGTTGTGGCGGTCTATGAGCTTTTCAGGAAGAAGGGTCTGAATATGACTATGGATGAGATAGCAGATCATCTGAAACTTACTAAAAAGACGTTGTATAACAACTTTAAGAGCAAGGAGGAGTTGATGAGGACTGTTATGCAACATGTTCTTGGAGAGATTGAATTTAAAATAAATCTGGCACTTTCTCAAGGTAGAGATGCTATTGAGGCTCTATACCACACCAGTGATATGATGAATAGATCTCTTGCTGAAATTGGTCCGGTTCTTTTAAGTGACTCGTCAAAATATCTTCCTGATTTAAAATTGCTTGATCATACAAATAGAATGTCTTTCTATTCAAGGATTATAGCTGAGAATATTGATAGAGGAATGTCTGAAGGATTATACAGAGTGGATTTTAATAAAGAATTGGTGACTCTTTTTTTTACCTCAGCAATGTCAAGAATCTACTCTTGGAACGGAGCTTATAAATATTTGAAAGATCCTTATGTGTTCCATTCGGAGTTAGTTAGGTATCATCTTGAATCTATAGTTAACGATGAGGGCAGAAAAGTTCTTTCTGAAATGGTAAAAAAACGATCGTAATAATTTAAATAATTGATATATAATGTTTGAGAATTTAATAGATAGGCTGGAGAGTTCGTTTAAGCTGCTGAAGGGAGAGGGGCGTATTACGGAAGTAAATGTAGCAGAGACACTTAAGGATATCAGAAAAGCTTTGCTTGATGCCGACGTTAGCTATAAGATTGCTAAGACATTTTGTGATGATGTGAAGCAGAAGGCTCTTGGGCAGAATGTTCTAAAAGCAGTACGTCCTGGTCAGATGCTTACAAAAATTGTTCACGATGAACTAACTGCTTTAATGGGCAGTGAGGCTACTGATATAAATATTAAAGGGGCACCAGGAGTAGTGCTTGTTGCCGGTTTACAAGGTTCCGGAAAGACAACTTTCTGTGGCAAGCTGGCGTTGAATAGTAAGACCAAAAGAGGTTTAAAGACACTTCTAGTTGCCGGAGACGTATATAGGCCAGCTGCTATAGATCAGCTTAAGGTACTTGGAGAGCAAGTGGATGTTGAGGTTTATACGGAGGAGGGTGTTAAAAATCCTGTCTCAATTGCTAAAAATGCTGTGTCAAAAGCCAAAAAAGAGGGTTTCTCTTTAGTTATTATAGATACTGCAGGTCGTCTGGCAATTGACGAAGAGATGATGAAAGAGATTGAGGCTGTTAAAAAAGCTGTTAACCCTACTGAAACTCTTTTTGTTGTAGATTCAATGACTGGTCAGGATGCGGTTGAAACAGCAAGAACATTTAATGAAAGACTCAATTTTGATGGAGTGGTGCTTACTAAACTTGATGGTGACACAAGAGGTGGTGCAGCACTCTCTATTAGAGCTGTCGTAAACAAGCCTATTAAGTTTGTTTCATCCGGAGAGAAGATGGAGGCACTGGATGTATTCCACCCTAACAGGATTGCAGACAGAATATTAGGAATGGGCGATGTTGTCTCCCTTGTTGAGAAGGCTCAGGAGCAATATGACGAAGAGGAGGCAAGGAGACTACAGAAAAAACTAGCAAAGGATCAATTTACCCTTGAAGATTTCTATTCCCAAATTCAGCAAATAAAGAAAATGGGTAACATTAAGGACCTTGCAGCTATGATCCCCGGTGTAGGGAAAGCTCTTAAGGATGTGGATATGGATAACAGCTCCTTTAAAAGCATTGAAGCCATAATACAATCAATGACAAAAGAGGAGAAAAATAATCCGGCAGTTCTTAATGGAAACAGAAGGAAACGGATTGCTATGGGCAGTGGTACATCTATTGCAGAGGTCAACAGGCTGGTAAAACAGTTTGAAGATATGAGAAAGGTTATGAAAAATATGGCCGGAGGTGGGGCTAAAAACGCTATGCGTAATATGGCCTCAATAAGAAAAAGATAAATAACGTTAAATTTTCCTGTTATGATATTACTAGATGGTAAGGCAACAGCCGATGATATCAAAAGAGAGATTGCTCTTGTTGTTGATAAAATTGTGTCAGAGGGAGGAAAAGTTCCCCATCTGGCTGCAATTCTTGTAGGTGAAGATGGTGCCTCTCAGACATATGTAGGGCACAAAGAGAAAGCTTGTGCACAGGTTGGCTTTAGATCTACTCTTTTGAGATTTCCTTCTGATATTTCAGAGGAGTTTCTTCTCGCTCAAATTGATAAAATTAATAATGACAATGAGATAGATGGTCTTATTGTACAGTTGCCGCTTCCACCTCATATTAGTGAACAGAAGGTTACAGAGGCAATAGATCCCAGTAAGGATGTTGATGGATTTCATCCTGTAAATGTTGGAAAAATGGTACTTGGTTTGCAATCGTTTGTATCTGCAACACCTTGGGGTATAATTGAGCTTCTTAAAAGATATGATATTGAGACATCAGGAAAGAACTGCGTTATAATTGGGAGAAGTAATATTGTGGGTAGGCCTATGGCTAATCTTCTTTCTCAAAAATCAAAGCCTGGAGACTGTACCGTTACAATGTGCCATAGCAGAACTAAAGATTTAAGAGAGCATACCCTTAAAGCCGATATAATTGTCGCTGCCCTTGGAGTGCCGGGTTTCCTAAAAGGAGATATGGTTAAAGAGGGAGCAGTTGTAATTGATGTTGGAATAACAAGGGTTAAAGCCGATAATAAAAGTGGTTTCAGACTTATTGGAGATGTTCTCTTTGACGAAGTGGCACCAAAGTGCTCATATATAACACCTGTGCCGGGAGGAGTGGGGCCTATGACAATTATCTCACTACTCAAAAATACTCTCATCGCTGCTGAAAAATAAAAAGAGGGTGACTTTATTTTTTAGTCACCCTCATAAGTAATTAGAGATTGGAACTCTTTACATTCCGGCCCTTGTTGCCTCTTCAAAACTCCCCACTTTTCTTGATTTATTTGATTTGTTTTTACCAAATCGATACTGGAAACTAATCATTATTTGACGTGTGTTGAATGATGATTTAATATTGTAGCTATTGGCTTATTTAATGGTAATTCCGAGATGGAAATAGTTGCTCCATAGCTTGATTGTCTCCCAAAATTCTCATATCTCATTAACTTCTCTCCTGTTTGGGAGTTAAAACTAGGCTTCTCTGATATTACTCCATTAGTTAACTGGCATAGAAGTCTTAAAGAGTAGTGTCTGTACTTATCCAATCACCTAACCGTAAACCTCTCTCTTTTTCTAAAATTTTTCCTGTAACTCCCTTGTTGTTTGCCCCGTTGGAGCTAAGTGAAACCAATAAGATCAAAATTAATGTAGTGATTTTGTTATGCATAGAAATTGTGAATTAAGAATACATTGTGATACATAATATATTATTCACACTTTTAGACGCACTTACATAGAATTGGTTTCACTTATAATGGAAAAATGGTTAATTTCTTGTAGAGACTCTACCTGCCTCATCAGAGATTCCTACCTTTCTTGACTTCACCTGTTTACTTTGACCAAACCTATAGACAAAGGTAAGTGATACTCTTTGAGACCTGTAGTTTACATCAATGTCGTATTTAAAATCCGGATTATTTGTAGTACTTACTCTTGACACGTGTGTTTTCAATAGATCAGTAGCGACTAGTGAAATTGTGGCATTGTTATTCAGGAAGTTTTTTCTCAACCCAACTGTTATATCTGCCCTGGGTTTTACCAGCAGATGGCCATATTTTATTTTGCTTTGATAGAAGCCGGAAAGCTCTAGTTTAAAGTTTAGAGGGAGTAAAAATGTGGTCCTTAAGTTTCCGTGAAAGAAGAATCTATCATCTGTATAGTCATCGCCTCTTGCATACATTTTGCCGCTAAAAAGGTTGCAAGTAGCAGTAAGCCACTTTGTTATAGGGTATTCCGTAACAGAGATTGTCCCGCCGATAGTTCCATTCTTGCCAAAATTTTCCCAAACAAACATTTTTTCTCCTGTTATTGAGTCAACTGAAGTATTTTGTACAATTGCTTTATTTGATATATCTGCTCTTATTCCAAAGTTTAGGTGTTTGCCGACTCCGGCTGAGAGATTAAAATTACTTGTATATTGTGGAAGGATATCAGGATTTCCTGTTAATGAACTCTCTGAATCGATATAAAATCTTTGCGGATTGAGCTGCTCAAAATTTGGTCTTTGAACTCTTTTTGTATATGAGAAGGAGAGCCTTGTATTTTTGCTTGGGTTGTATCCAATAAAAAGCGTAGGGAAGATGTCTAAATAGCTTTTATTTGTAATTGTATCTGCACTAATCCAATCACCGGTTGCCTGTGTTAGTTCACCTCTAAGTCCGGCTTTAATATTAATTTTATCTGTAACATTAAATGCTAAT
Source organism: Bacteroidales bacterium (assembly GCA_028700975.1). Classification (GTDB taxonomy): domain Bacteria; phylum Bacteroidota; class Bacteroidia; order Bacteroidales; family UBA932; genus Bact-08. The sequence continues at coordinate 10,389 of JAQVRQ010000001.1, forward strand.
GATGCATAAGCAGCTGAAATTGACTCTCTATATTTAAAATCACTGCTTATATACGAGTTTTTGATCCATTCACCATTGATGAAATCCTCTCGTAAAAGAGAGTTGTCAGTTACACTCATAGCATATTTTAAACCAGATTCTAATTTCATCTTATCTCCAATATTACTCTCGAAATCCGTTTTTGCTGAATAAATCTTAACAAGTTGATCTGAATTATTTCTAAACATTGTTGGTGTAAGAATTGGAGTCCCGGTTGCATCTTCGTAAAGATTTTCCTGAGTATTTCCATCCGGCATAAAATAGTGGTAATAGTCAGCATTTGCGGTTATCTCTGTTCCCTCTTTAAAAATGTGTGTATAATTGAGATTTAGGGATGCATTGTTGTAAGAGAAACTATTTGTTATATGAGTTTTTGTCCTTTGTGCCAAATTGTTCCCAAAGTATAAACGATTTTCTGTTTTATCGTTCGAAGTATCTCTTTGCCTCGAAAGATTGCCATTAATAATAAACCCAACAATGTTATTTTTATTAATGGAATAATCACTGCTTATTCTAAGATTATGACTATAGGCAAATCTGTCGTAATGTGTAAAGCTTTCTATTCTTCTATCATCGTTAAATTGAGTTGTACTCTTAAAGCTATTGAATGCTTTATTAACTCTTGGACTATAAGATATTGTAGTATTGCTTTTCTCTCCTCTGTATCCCAAAGTCAGAGATCCATCTGCCGCAGGATAGGTCTTATCATAAAATCCTGCGTGAGCGGTTCCTCTTATAGAGCCACTTATACCTCTGGCAAAATTCTTTTTCGTACGGATATTTATTATTCCTCCTGATCCAGCAGCGTCATACTTTGCAGAGGGGTGTGCAATTACCTCAATTTTATCAATTGTCGAGCCATCTGTACTCTCTAGAAGTGACTCTAATGCGCTTCCGTTAAGATTGGATGGCCTTCCATCAATCCATATTTGAACAGGCTTTCCATTAAGGAGCAGATTGCCGTCTGAATCAACAGTTATGCCTGGTGCTCTTCTGATTATCTCAGTAGCATTGCTCCCTAGGGCAATAGATGACTCTGAAATATTCATTATGATTTTGTCAAGTTTTTGCTCAATTATTGGAACTTTGGCCGTAACTATAGCGGATTTCATTGTTACAGCATCTTCACTAAGCTTAAGTTCACCAAGGTTTACTGTTTTTTGAGCATCTGTTATCTGTATTTCTATTAAGGTGTCCCTGAATCCAATAAAAGATACTTTTAAACTATAAGAACCCTTATCAAGTTTATCAATAATGAACTCTCCATCATCTGTGGTTGTTGCTCCTCCGACAACCCTCTTTTCATTGTTCTGAACCGCAATTGTTGCAAATCCTAAAGGAGTTCCTTTGTAATTCTCAATAACTCTACCTTTAACAGCCGGGTTTGTTCTTGCAATAGCTGAAAAAGAGGGGAGGAGAACTATTGAAATTGTTAATGCCAAATAAAAAACCAGATTTTTCATTTTTAATATATTTATATTTCTTATTTCTTGAAAATAGAGCCGGCCCTATTGCCGGCTCT
>JAQVRQ010000001.1:12049-35239 GCA_028700975.1 Bacteroidales bacterium
CCAAAGTTTTCCCATTTAAGTATCTTTTCTCCGGTTTGTGAATTAAAGTATGGGTTTTGTATAATTACTCCATTTGTTAATTGTCCAATCAGATTGATTGAGAAGTGTTGTTTATATCCAAGAGATAGGCTAACCATATGATTATACTGAGGCATAAGTTCTGGGTTGCCTTCAACTGAGCTATTTGCATCAACATAGATTCTAAATGGATTAACTTGGAAAAATCTTGGTCTGTTTACTCTTTTTGTGTAAGAAAGACCAAATCTGAAATCTTTGCTAGGAGTATAACCTACAAACAGAGTGGGGAAGAGGTCAGTATATACTTTATTTGTAGTTGTATCAGCACTTTTCCACTCACCGGTTGCATCAGTTGTTTCAGATCTTAATCCACCCTTTAAGCTCCATTTTGGCCCAAACTGTCTTGCTATGGATAAATATCCTGCGAAAATATTCTCTTTATATCCAAATTGTGAGCTAAGATTTTGATTTGGCTCCCAAATGTCAATAATTTTATCCTCTCTCACTAGGTCGTTATTTGTTATACTTGTAGCCCATTTTGCTCCTGCCTCAAACTTGTAGTTCTTGAAAATAATCTGTTCATAGTCTGCTTTTGCAGAATAGATATCAATCAGTTGATCTGAGTTGCTTCTAAAGATACTAGGATCTCTTGTAGGCTCCCCTGTTGAATTAGTGAATATATTCTCTTGATAACTACCCTGGTACGTTTTGTATTTCCCGTAATCTGTATTGATTGTCAGCTCTTGACCATCTTTAATTGTTAAAGTGTAGTTAAGATTGGCAGAGATTGTCCTAAAGAGATCATTATTATCAATTGATGTAGATGTCTTCTCTATAAGAGTGCCATTATTGTAAAGATTATTACCAGTTATATTATCATCACTTATCTCCTCTCCGTCTCTTTGAAAACCTGAAAGGATGATACCTATCACATTCTTTTTATTGATAAAGAAATCATTAGTAAATCGTAGATTGTGAAATTTCTGATTCATATCTGATTTTGTAGAACCATCAAGAATAACTCCTCCACCCATATCTGTAACAGAGTAGAAATCGTTGAATCTATTGTAAAATCTTGGACTATAATTTAAAGATGTATTTGTTTTATCACCTCTGTAGTTTAGATTTATTGTACCATCAACTCCATTATAATTTTTGCTGTAATATGGTGATGCTGAATAACCTGCTCTTACAAAGCCATTGATTCCTTTTATAAAGTTCTTTTTAGTTTTGATGTTGACTATTCCTCCAGATCCTGATGCATCATATTTTGAAGATGGGTGAGCCATCACCTCAATTTTATCAATTGTGGCTGCATCTGTACCGCTTAATAACTGCTCCAGCTGTTGCCCATTCATATTTGAAGGTCTTCCATCAATCCATACCTGAACAGCAGATCCATTTAACAAAATATTACCATCCGGATCAATGCTAATTCCTGGAGTTTTTCTAAGTATCTCTAATCCGTTATTTCCTTGAGTAGAGACAGCCTCCGAAACATTAAATATAATTTTGTCAATTTTCTGCTCAATTATTGGAATTTTTGCGGTTACAACAGCAGAACTAAGTGCTACTGCATCACTGCTAAGTTTAATCTCTCCAAGATCAATAGTTTTTAAGGATTCATTTATATTAACATTGAAAGTAGTATCTCTAAAGCCTATAAAGGAGATTGATACTTTACACTCTCCATAGATTACTCGGTCAATTATAAATTTCCCATCTTCTCCAGATGTTGCTCCTCCGAGTACTCTATTATCTTTATCCTGTATGCTTATTGTTGCATACGAGAGAGGGGATCCGTTCCCCTTTTCTGAAATTTTACCGGTTATTATTCCGTTGTTTTTAGCCGCAAAAGCGCCTGTTGAGATCATTAAGATCAAAATGAGTGAAAGAAAATTGTTATACATAGTTGTAGTGAAATATAAATACATTGTAAAGCATAGTATATTATTCACACCTTTAGACGAAGATTGCTCTTGATTAGTTGCACACTTCACGAAAAAAATCAAGAAATCTTTTTAAAACTAGAAAATGTCAATTGCTTTTAATCCAAGTAACTCAAGTCTACGCTTGATTTTTGGTACTTCCTCATCAATGAATTGTTCTCGTTGAATTGAGATTATTCTATCTTGAGCTCCGGAGTTTACAAAATATCCAACTCCGCGTTTGTTGTAAATAATCTGAGCCTCCTGAAGATGATCGTAAGTTCGCATTATTGTGTTTGGGTTTACTCCCAGAATCCCTCCATACTCTCTTACAGATGGAATTCTCTCCTCCTCTTTCCACTCACTTGTGAGGATTAAATCACAAATGGTATCTGAAATCTGAAGGTATATTGGTTTGTGTTCGCTAAATTCCATAATGTTTAGTATTGTAAAGTTTTCATCCTATGATAAGATCCAAATATGAACCAGGCAGGAAGGATTCCATAAAAGAATACTTGGCTTGAATAATAGAGGGTTTTGAATAGTGAAGAGTATTCTCCTGATTGATCAAGTTTTGCAAAATCACTAAATTTATCAATTCTGATATTTACATTCATTTCCTCCATTAGTTTAAAATCCTCTTTAAAAACGACAGTTATTAGTAACACTAAAATCATAGCAAAGAAGATATAGAGTCCAATTGTAGATAGGAGCGTTTTAGTAACCTTATATTTTCTAAAAAGAAGGTTACAATATATAAATCCAAGTTGCATTATAATGGCCTCTGCATAACCTTTGGCAAATTTGTCACCTAGATTTAGGGATGATAATGCATAACCATTAAAAATATTAGGGGTAATTGTTGTGATAATTGTATCTACTGCAAGAACTGAAACAAATGTTATAATTGGAAGTAGAATAACGCAATTTATAAGCATACTTAAGTATTTTTCAGATACAGATGCCGGAAGAAGAACGTAGTCAATACCCCCTTTTCTGTGATTGTAGCTTTTATACAAATTAAATGGAGCTATTAGCATAGAAAAAATAGCTGCAAAAAATATGAAACTAGCTCTACTGCTTGCTACTGAGCCAGGATCTCCACTGCTGAAAATAATAATGCTTAGCCAATACCCTGCAAGAAGAGCAGAAAATATTGCAGCAATTTTAAGCATCATATGTAATCTCTCGGATGTCTCCTTTCTTACCAGTTGGAAAAATCTGTTTATATCAAAAAACTCGTTCATTGTATTACTTTTTAAAAATATCCTTAATCAGTTCTCTATTTTGATGAACAGAATTGAAGAGTGCTTCAATATTCACTTTGCACTCTTTATTACTCTCATTTTTGCAAACATTAATATATCCGCCCAAAGTTTGCTCGCTGTACATAGACTTATCAGAAACAGTTGGGCTAAATTCAAAGCAAAGTTTTTGACTTATTTCATCAATTGATGCATTAAGCAGCACACCATTTTTGTCTAAAATTATTATTGGATCAATTAGATTCTCCAAATCTCTTACCTGATGTGTTGATATTACAATACAGGAGTCATCTGTTGATGCCTGGGATATTACCCTTCTTAATTGAGCTTTAGATGGGATATCCAGTCCGTTACTTGGCTCATCCATAAGAATAAGCTTTGTGTTAGTAGAGAGGGCAAAGGCAATTATTGCCTTCTTCTGTTGTCCAAAAGATAGCTTTGTGAATTTTGAATTACCATTTACTTCAAATTCAGTCATTAGTCTGCTGAATTTATTGTGGTCATAATTTGGGTAGAATTCACCTCTTAGTTTAGCGAATTTATTAACCACTAGATCTGGTCCCATAAAATCCTCTGGAATGAAAAAGAGCTCTCCAAGAAAACCTGGTTCTCTTTGGAAGGGTTCATATCCGTTTACTTTACAGGATCCACTTTTAAGTTTAAGTAATCCGCTCATTATTTTGAGAAGTGTAGTCTTCCCAACTCCGTTTTGTCCAAGTAAGCCGTAAATTTTACCAGCTTCAAGTTTCATAGAAACATCGTTGAATACAACGTGTTTAGAATAATTAAAACTTAGATTATCAATTGTTACCATTGTTTTTTGGTTTTGTTTCGTCTTGGTGTATTAGTGAAGTAGTGCACTGCAAATGTAATTCCTTTTTTCTTTCTACCAAAAAAAAATTAGATTTGTATTAAATATTTTTTTATCAAATGAAGAAAGTGCCTGTTTATCTGAGCTTTGTGCTCGTAATATTTTTTGCAAATAATTTATATTCCCAAAAATTCTCATATAATGAGTCAGAAATAAAAGAGATTCTTACATTTCTTGCAGATGATGAAATGAAGGGACGAGCTACTGGAACAAAAGAGGAGGAGAGATCTGCCCAATTTATTGCATCTAAATTACTCCAATATGGTTTTAGGCCAGTTATTGGAGATAATCCGCTTGTCTCTTTTAATTTACTTCTCTACAGGGAGGTTGGATTTGGATCCAATTTTTCAATTGGTAGTAAGAAATTTATTGAATTTAGAGATTTTATGGTTCACCCACAATCTCCATCAATAACCCTTACGGCACCAATACTTTTTCCATCAGAAAAAGAGAAGAGTTTCAATGGTTCTGCAATAGTACTTAAATCTAAAATTGATAGTATTCCCTTTCTGGCTGCAAAATATAAATCAAAAGGTTGCTCTGCAATAATTGTTAATACCGGAGAGAGTCTGAGTGATGAAAGAAGGGGAGGAGTGACTGAGCTCTCAATACCAACCCTGCTTATAACAGATGAAATTTATTCAATCCTCACACTGGAGACTCAAAAAGAGGTAAAACTGAGAACAGTAGTTAATGTTATTGAGGGAACCACATATAATGTAATAATGAAATTTGGAAGAGACGATGCTCCTGTAAATGTATTGATTGGTGCTCACTACGATCACTTAGGAATGGGAGGTCCCTCATCCGGCAGTATGAAACCTAAGGTGAAAGCGATACATAATGGTGCGGACGACAATGCAAGTGGAGTTGCTTCGGCAGTAGAAATTGGAAGGCTCCTAACAAGCTATTCCGATTCTTTAGGCATACAGATATTTGTTGCTGCATTTGGAGCCGAGGAGAGGGGGATAATTGGTTCTAGGGTAGCCTCAGATACGCTGTATAAAATGGGATTGCTCCCAGATCTTATGATTAATTTAGATATGGTTGGAAGACTTGTTGATAATAAACTCCAAATTGGAGGTGTGGGTACATTTGCAGAGGCAAATGAAATAATTAACAATACGAATGTGGATAAGGGTTTTTCTCTATCGTTGACACAAGATGGATACGGCCCTTCTGACCACTCCTCTTTCTATACCGTCGGGGTACCGGTTTTATATTTTACAACAGGTGTTCACCGGGAGTATCACACTCCAGATGACGATATTGAATATATCAATTTTGAGGGTATCGGGAAGATTTCTGAATATATAGCATCTCTTATTAGTAATTTATCTTCGATTGGAGTTCCAAAATATATAAAGACAGAAGCACCTCCTGCGATGTCCAGAGCTTCATTTAAAGTTACTCTTGGAGTGATTCCGGACTTTACATATGAGAAGGGAGATGGCTTTAGGATTGGTTCCGTAAGTGATGGCAAGCCTGCTGATAAAGGAGGAATGGTTGCCGGTGATATTATTAAAAAAATGAACAATAAGGTTATCTCAAATATATATGAGTATATGGCTATGCTTGGAGAGTTAAAGAAGGGAGAGGTACTAAATGTTGTTGTAGATAGAGATGGAGTAATTATTAATCTTGATATTCAATTATGAAAAAAATTCTTTTGTGGATTGCAGCCATTTTAATTACGTTGACAGCCGTCTATTTTCAAAGAGTCACCGGACCCACAAAACCAATTAATGTCAGTTTTGAATATAGTGGAGAAGTTTGTAAAGCAGTTCTCTTAAGAAGTACTGAGACATCTCTTAACCACGATGAGGCTCTGGGCAATTACAGAGAGCTCGGTAAGAGATCCCCTTTGAGAGTGATAATTTCAAATTTGCCAGAAGGCATTGATGCAGAGATGATATACTCACTCTATCCGGGAGATTGGCCCGCAGATACTCTTATAGCTTCACGAGTTGGAGAGATATTTACATTTAATGTTCCGGCTCTTCCTGCAGCATCAAAAATTAGATACTCCATTTTTATTATAAATTCAGATGAAAGAACTTTAGTTGGAGAGGGGGATGTAATTCTTAGATTTAAGGCTACAGTACCACCATATGTTCTTATTCCTCATATTCTACTGATGTTTATTGCAATGCTTGTCTCAAACTTTACAGGAATTGCATCCTATTTAAATAATATCAGAATTGACAGGTATGCTTTGGCTGTTCTTCTTTTATTAGGAGCTGGAGGACTTATTCTGGGGCCACTAGTTCAGAAGTTTGCATTTGATGCCTATTGGACAGGTTGGCCTTTTGGAGAGGACCTTACAGATAATAAGACGCTGTTAGCTTTTGTTATTTGGTTGGTGGCTTGGATTATTAATAGAAAAAAGGGCAGTAGAAAATATCTATATATTATCGCTGCCCTTGTAATGCTTTTGGTATATTCAATTCCTCATAGTACAGCAGGTTCTGAGTATGACCATACTAAAGGTGAAGTAATAACAGGTCGCTAGTATTTATGGGTGTCAGGTTTTGAAAGATCGTCGGTGCTCATTTTTACTTTTGTCATTGCTCTCCACACGTAGTATATATAGCCCATAACGAATGGTACCATAAGTGAGGCATAAGCCATAGTTTTTAGCGTAAACTCACTTGATGAGCTATTGTAAAGAGTGAGTGAGTATTGAGGATCAACAGTAGAGACAAAGTATGCTGTATCATTAAAAGCTGCACAAATTAGGAGACTCCAGACAGCTAAAACTACTCCTCCTCCAGTTAAGAAAAAGCTACTTTTTCCGACTCTCTTTCCAAATATGTTTAATCCAAGTCCGCTAAGTACAAGAAGAACTCCAGCTACCAGCATAACTAGTGGCCATATTAGTTCTGTCATATTGAATAAGTATTTGTATTTAACAGGCGAGATAAGACCATTTTCAGGATTTACAGAATATCCGGTCATTGTAAACAGAGCAATCAGAAAGGCAACAAATCCAAGCACAAATGCAGGTCCTGTAATTTTTATTTGGCTTTTACATTTAGTATTTAGAGTCTCTGATTCAATTTGCATCATTACATACATAAGACCGAGTGTTCTTGCAGCCAGATAAACAACAATGCCGAGCAGAAGATTAAACGGATTCACAATAGCTTCAAGTCCGTGCCACCCATTAGTCCAGTATGATATAGTAGGCTGAAAAGTATCGGCAATGCTGCTTTTATCCATAACAAAAGAGCCTCCTGAAAAGAACATACCAACTGCAACTCCAAGAAGAATTGTGCCAAAAGTTCCGTTTAAAAAGAGGAAAGTTTCATATGTTCTCGGTCCCAAGAGATTACCTGCTTTACTCCTAAATTCAAATGAAACAGCTTGAATTACAAAAAGAAAGAGAATGGCCATCCATAGCCAGTAAGCACCACCAAAACTTGTTGAGTAGTATAGAGGAAATGAAGCGAAAATGGCTCCTCCAAAGGTGACCAAAGTTGTAAATGTTAGTTCCCATTTGTGCCCTAGAGCATTTACAAGAAGCGTCTTCTCCTCATTTTCCTTAGCTGTCCCAAATAGCAGAGACTGCCCTCCTTGAACAAACATCAGGAAAACAAGAAGGGAACCCAATAGTGACACGATAATCCACCAGTATTGTTGAAGTATAAAAATCATAGTTTAGTCTTTTATAAATGTTAATATCAAGCTCCAGGGCCCTTTTTAATTACCTTAAGCATAATGCCTATTTCTGCTATTAGCAGTACAGAAAATAGAATGAAAAAGAGAATAAGAGTAGTCTGGACAGAGCCACTGCTTACTCCTGAAACAGCGGCATTGACTGGAAGTAAATCCTGAATTGTCCAGGGTTGTCTTCCAACTTCAGCCACAATCCATCCGGCTTGTGAGCATATGTAAACAAGAGGGATGCTTGCTATTGCAGTCCAATGATACCATTTATGTTTGCCAATTATCCCCTTGAACTCCATATAGAGTGTAAGAGCAAAGAATAGGAGAAAGAATCCTCCAAGAATAACCATTATGTGGAATGAGTAAAATGTTAATGGGATATTTGGGACTACATCTGATGGTTTTTCAATATAACCATAACCAAAATGGTCAAAATTCTCCATTAGTTGTTTGTATGCTATATCTTTACCCTCTTCGTCTCCGGCTTTACTCGCTTTTCTGTAATCAGCTAAACCAGCAATTGCAAGTTTTCCCAGCTCCATCCTCTCTTCTATTGGTGGGGCAATTTTCTCATCACCATTACGATCTGTATAAACGTATCCTCCTTCAAGAATGTCTTCTACACCAGGAACATAAGTGTCCATTTTGCGGTTAACTAAAAGTGAGAGACCTTGTGGTATTGATATGTTTACCCAATATGGTTTTTCGTTCTTATATTTTAAAGGATTATCGTAGTAATCATCAATTTTTTTGCCCGGGTTAAGAATCCCGATTGCAACCAGAGAGGTCCCTTTGTGACTTTTGTAAAGACCCTCCATTGCTGCTAGTTTCATAGGCTGTTTTTTGGCAACATGGACTGCAGATCCATCTCCTGACCATATCAGCACAATAAGAGAGATTAAACCAAATATTGCAGAGATTTTTATGCTTTTACGAGCAAATTCCTCCTCTCTCTTTCGCATCAAAAACCAAGCGGAAACACCTATAACAAAAATTGCGGCAAGCACATATCCGTTTGTCGTAGTATGAATAAATTTATTAATAGCCACAGGCGAAAGAGCTACTGACCAGAAATCTACCATTTCGTTTCTTGCAGTATCCGGATTAAATTGCATTCCTGTTGGGAATTGCATCCAGGCGTTTGCTACCAGAATCCATAAAGCAGATAAATTTGTGCCAATTGCAACAAGATAGGTAGAGATAAGGTGAGCTTTTTTGCTGACTTTATTCCACCCAAAGAACATCACAGCAAAGAAAGTACTTTCAAGGAAAAAAGCGAGTATTCCTTCAATTGCTAATGGAGCGCCAAATATGTCTCCGACGAACCAGGAGTAATTAGACCAGTTTGTACCAAACTGAAACTCAAGGATAATTCCTGTGGCAACTCCAATTGCAAAATTAATGGCAAAAATATTCATCCAGAACTTTGCAGTTCTTTTCCAGAATTCGTTTCCGCTCCTTACATAGTATGTCTCCATAATAGCTATGATGAACCCGAGTCCTAGTGTGAGTGGAACAAAAATCCAGTGGTACATTGCCGTAAGAGCAAACTGGAGTCTTGATAAATCAACGAGTGAAGCTAAAATCATGGTTTAGTGTGTTAGTTAAGATTATGTTGGATTAGTAAGATTTTCAATGACTTTGTCGCCTTTCTCTTCAAATGTGTTGTACTCTCTTAAATCTGACTTGAAGAAAAACAATTTTAGTACAAAAAACATTATAAAGAGTTTTATAATAATTATTAACCAGAGAGTTCGACCAAGTGAAGTCATATTTTTAAAACCATCGTAATAGAAGATCCATATTCTCTTGAATATATTGTCTTTCATATGTAAAAATTTGCTCTAATATAGTTTATTTTTTTGCTTAGGCAAAAGCTAAAAGGTATATTTGTCTAAATTAAATAAGCACCTATGGAAAGAAGAAATTTTCTTAAGTCAGCCCTCCTGGGAGGTATAGCAGGAGCTGTTCAACTAAAGCCTGGTAATATTTTTGCTTCAGAAAGTAAAGAGGCTCAGGGAGAGACTGACCTCGTTGCGGTAATGGGAGGAGATCCTGTAACAATGTATAAAAGGGGTATTGCTTCAATGGGCGGAATATCAAGATTTGTTAAAAAAGGCAATAAGGTTGTTGTAAAACCAAATATCGGATGGGATAAAAAACCTGAATTTGCTGCAAATACAAATCCTGAACTCGTTGCAGCTATAGTTAAAGATTGTCTTTCAGCCGGAGCTACTGAAGTTGTTGTATTTGATCATACCTGCGATGAGTGGCAGGCGTGCTATAACAATAGTGGTATTGAAGCAGCTGCAAAAGCAGCCGGAGCAAGGGTGGCATTTGCTCACGATGAAAAGTATTTTAAAGAGGTCTCTTTACCAAAGGGATTAAGATTAAAAAGCGCTAAAATTCACGAATCAATAATTGATTGTGATGTATGGATTAATGTTCCGGTGCTTAAGAATCACGGCGGTGCTAAGATGACAATTTCAATGAAAAATTTTATGGGAATTGTTTGGGATAGAAGATATTGGCACGCAAATGATCTTCAACAGTGTATTGCAGATTGTTCAACCTATTCAAAAATGCCTGTATTAAATATTGTTGATGCTTACAGAGTAATGACTCAAAATGGCCCAAAAGGTAAAACAACTGAAGATGTGGTTACTGCCAAAGCACTTTTTATGTCTACGGATATTGTTGCGGTTGATACTGCAGCTCTGAGATTCTTCAATCAATTTAAAGAGATGAGAATCGAAGATGTCTCCCATATTCAAAAAGCAGAAAAAGCAAAAATTGGTACTACAAATCTTGATACCATAAAGGTTGAGAGAATAAAAATCTGAAAAAATGTATAAATGGTTTAAAAGGGGCAGGGTTCTTGTCTCTTTGGCTGTCGCCATATTAATTACCCTGGCATTTCTTTTCTTTTCAAACAGAGATAATTTTTTCTTCTCCTCATTCTTGAAAGTACAGTTTGTTCCGGCTCTTCTCGGAGTTTTTACCGGATCTGTAATTATTTTGGCTTCGCTTTTCATTTTGGTTCTTTTGTTTGGCAGAATTTATTGTTCTACATTGTGTCCTCTGGGAACCTTACAAGATACAATTTGGAGAGTCGCTTCACTTTTTAGGTCAAAAAGGAGCAGAAGATTTAAGTTCTCAACTCCAAAAAAGATACTTAGATACTCGATTTTAGCGATTTCTGCAATTCCGCTCTTATTTGGATCCTCTTTTGTGATTTCATTATTAGACCCTTACTCAAATTACGGAAAGATATCCTCTGAAATCATTAGTAGAAGTGAGCAGTTTCTCCATAACATACTATCTTCAATTTTTCCTGATTCAATCTTTTTCAGAACCTATTCGCAGTTTATTGCCATTTCGTTCTTTTTTGCACTTGGATTTCTGATCTTAGTTACAATTATGAGTGTTTTCAGGGGCAGGCTATATTGTAACACAATATGTCCTGTTGGAACAACCCTAGGATTTATTTCAAAGTTTGCTGCATTTAGACCTGTTATAAATAAGGAGAGCTGTAACAAATGTCAACTCTGCATTTCAAATTGTAAGTCGGAATGTATAGATTTAGAGAAGGGTGAAATTGATGTTTCAAGATGTGTGGCCTGTTTTAATTGTATGACTGTTTGCAAACGCGATGCGGTCTCTTATAAATTTATGTGGGGGAAGAGAGATGTTGATAATGTTTTTCCCGCAAAGGGGAGAAGAGAGGCTCTTGTTACAATGGGTCTTCTGGGCTCATTTATTGCTGCAAGAGCTATATCAAGAAAAAATCCTTCAGCACCATTAAATACATCAGATGGTATAGCCCCTCCGGGAGCGCTCAGTATAGCTAATCTTAAGAGTAATTGTACAGCTTGCCAAGCTTGTGTATCGGCCTGCCCAAATGGAATTATTAAACCTGCAACAGGTGAATATGGCATTAATGGATTGCTTATGCCTGTATTAAGTTTTGAAAAGCATTTCTGTGGGTATGATTGTAATGTTTGTTCTCAAGTTTGTCCCAATGGAGCTTTAATCCCACTTACACTTGAAGAGAAGAAGTTAACTCAAATAGGACAAGTGAGATTTTACGAGGATAAATGCATTGTTGTAACCGATAATACTGCTTGTGGCGCTTGTGATGAGCATTGTCCAACAAAGGCTATAACTATGATCCCATATGGGGATAAAGGTTTAACAATTCCTATTGTTGACAGGGATATTTGTATTGGGTGCGGTGGTTGTGAGTATGTTTGTCCAGCTACTGAAAAGGCGATGCTTATTGAACCTACTTCTGTACATATGGTTGCGAAAAAGCCAATAGTTGAAAAACAAGAGAAGGTAGTAGTTGATGATTTTGGCTTTTAATAATTAGTAGAAATTAATTTTCGTTTTCGCCCTTCAGTAATGAGGGGCGAAGTTTTTTAGTCCTCTCCAGAGATTGCTCCTCTTTCCAGGCATCAATTGACTTTGGATTTCCTGAAAGTAGAACAGAGGGTACTTTCCATCCATTAAAATCGGCCGGTCTTGTGTAAACAGGCGGAGAGAGTAATTCGTCTTGAAATGAGTCGCTTAAGGCAGATGTTTCGTCTCCAATTGCTCCTGGAATTAGCCTGATTATTGAGTCAACCAGAGCTGCAGCAGGGATCTCTCCACCGCTAAGAACATAATTGCCAATTGAAATTTCCATAGTAACAAGATGCTCTCTAATTCTGTGATCAATCCCTTTATAGTGTCCGCAAATTATTATAATATTTCCTTTACACGAGAGTCTGTTTGCCATAGGCTGGTCCAGGAGTTCGCCATCCGGAGTCATAAATATGATCTCGTCATACTCTCTTTCACTTTTTAATTTGGAAATGATGTTGAAAATTGGCTCAATCATAAGAACCATTCCTGCCTCTCCTCCAAATGGATAATCGTCAACTTGTTTATAGTTTCCTTTGCCATAATCTCTTATGTTGTGGAGTACTATTTGAGTTAGACCTTTATCTTTTGCTCTTTTAACAATTGAGTGACTAAGCGGACTTTCAAGTAATTCAGGAACTACCGACAATATATCTATGCGTATCATAGCGCAAATTTACATAAATCACCGCTTTGGCAAATTTTTTTTATATTTGCGGGTTATTAAATATAATTGTCTTGTACTAATGAACCAGGAATTGAACACATCTGCCCTTAACGAGCAAAACAGCCAAGAGAATCTGCCTGAAAAAATTCAGGAAGAATCTATATCTGATTATCAAGATTATTCTGCAAAAAGCCTGATGGAGATTATTGAGATCTTTCAACAGATGCTGGATCGTGCAGACCAGCAAGAACTTTATAAGAATGCAGACATAATCAAGGCTGCATTTTACAAAGTGCTTAAAAAAGAGAAGATTGCGGTAGGATTTCATTATTCAGCAGAGACTGGAGAGGTCAACGAGGAGGAGAGTGAGGAGAACCTGGTCTCCAATAATCCTTTTGCTGAACTGGAAAGAGGGTTTAAAGAGCTATACCAGAATTACAAGACAATGAGATCTTCTTTTATTCAGAATATTGAAAAACAGAAAGAGGATAATCTCAAAATTAAACTAGAGATTATTGATGAGTTAAAGGCTTTGCTTGAAAAGCAAGAGGATCTGAATCATACATTTCCTGCCTTTAGAGAGCTTCAAAACAGGTGGAAAGCAACAGGTCCGGTGCCGCAGTCTTCTAATAAGGATGTATGGGAAAATTATCAGTTCAGCGTTGAGAAATTTTACGATTTTGTAAAAATTAATAATGAACTGAGAGATTTAGACCTTAAAAAAAATCTGGAAATTAAGAGCGATCTATGCGTTAAAGCAGAAGAGCTTATTGAGGAAAATAACGTTGTAGATGCCTTCCGGAAACTGCAAAAGCTTCACGAGGAGTGGAGAGAGTTAGGGCCGGTTCCAAAGGAGTTGAGAGAGGAGATATGGGAGCGCTTTAAAAAGGCAACGTCGGCAATCAATAAGCGTCAACAGGAGTTTTTTGAAAGGCTTAAGGAGGATCAGAGACATAATCTAGAGCTTAAAGCTAATATTTGCGAAAAGGCTGAAGATATTGCTGCTCTTGAAAATATTGACGGAAAAGATTGGAACAACCTTTCAAAACAGATTGAGAATTTACAATCTGAATGGAAAAATATTGGTTTTGCATCAAGAAAAGAGAATCAGAGAATCTACGATAGATTCCGTGCTGCGTGTGATAAATTTTATAACGCAAAAAGAGATTACTATTCAGGTTTTAAGGTTCAGATGCAGGATAATTTAGACAAAAAGAATGCTTTATGTGAACAGGCAGAAGCACTTAAGTCTAGTACAGACTGGAAGAAAACAACAGACCAGTTAATTAGTCTTCAGAAAAAATGGAAGGAGATAGGACCTGTTGCCAGAAAACAGTCAGATGCTGTTTGGAAAAGATTTCGCGCAGCTTGTGATGAGTTTTTCGAAAACAAATCTAAGCACTTCAGTTCTGTTGATGAGTCTTATGAGGAAAATTTAAAAAGGAAACTTGAACTTATTCAGGAGATAACAGATTATAAACCGGATTCAAAAACTGCTGAAAATATTGAGGCACTTAAAGATTTTCAGGCAAGATGGTCTGAACTTGGGTTTGTTCCTATTAAAGAGAAAGAGCGTGTGCAAGCAGCATATAGACACGCTATTGACTCTAAATTTGCTGATATAAGATCTACTGATTACGATCACAAGATAGACAGATATAAGAAACATATTAAGGAGCTTCAAAATTCCGGCAGAGGTGACAGAGGCGTAAGAAGCGAGAGAGATAAACTTGTGCTAAAATTCAGACAAATGGAGAATGATATAGCTGTCTGGGAGAATAATATGGGCTTCTTCGCTAAATCAAAAAATGCCGATGCACTTCTTTTAGAGTTGGATAAAAAGATAGCTAGGGCAAAAGAGGAGCTTGCACAAATTGAGGAGAAGATAAAAGTTATTGACAACCAACAGTAGTATAATTTCACAATGAATAAAAATTCAATTTTAGGCTTCGTTATAATCGGAGTCATACTTATTGCTTTTAGCTGGTATAACTCAAAGATACTAGATGAGCAGGGACCTATTCAAAATAGTATTGACTCAACAACCATTAGTGCCTCTTCTACTGACGAAACCATATCTAAAGATACTCTTTTGGCATCAGGTGAGGTTAAGGAAGAATCCGCCATATCAGTTTCACCATATAAAGATTCTTTGTTGATTAAGGCCAGTAATGAGCAAGAATCTTATGTGACATTGGAAAATGAAAAGATTAGTATTGTATTTTCTAACGTAGGTGCTCAGCCTCATAAAGCAATAATTAAAGGTTTTACAACTCACGATAAACAAGAGCTTGTCCTGCTAAGAGAGAATTCAGGTAATCTCTCTCTCAGTATTTTTGCAGGTCAGGATATTCATACTGATAAATTTGCATTTGAGTTAAAAGAGAGTGGGGATACTTCTTTAGTATACAGACTATACCTTGACTCCGACTCTTTTATTCAATACAGATATACACTGCCTGCTGATAGTTATCTCCTCTCATTGGATGTAACCTTTATGGGGATGAAGAGTCTTGTACCAAGAAATGTAACATCGGCAGACCTCTCTTGGAGGCTTGATATTCCAAGGCTGGAGAAGGGATACGATAATGAGAAGAATTATTCAACCATTTTGTACAAGTTTCCAAATGTTAATAGCGTTGAGGACCTTGGTCTTAGGAAGGATAATTCAGATGAAGAGATTAGAACAAAGGTTGAGTGGATTGCATTTCAACAGCAGTTCTTCTCGGCAATTATTGTTGCAGAGAATAGTTTTAGCAATGCGAGAATGAGTTACGCTTTTCTTCCGGAAGGGGATTCTGACAATACTCTTATGAGGTGTGAATCCTATATGCAATTGCCATATTCAGAAGGAGATGAGGTCTCTATACCTCTTAGTCTATATTTTGGACCTAACCACTTTAAGACTTTAAAGTCCTATGATAAAGGGTTTGAAAAAATTGTTCCTTTAGGGGGATGGTTAATTGGCTGGATTAACAGATATGTAATAATTACAGTGTTCGACTTTCTAAGCAAATTTATTGGCAATTATGGCTTAATTATTCTAATTCTTACCATACTTATTAAGCTTGTTATTTCACCACTTACTTTCAAATCATATATCTCTTCTGCAAAGATGAGAGTTCTTAAGCCTGAAATTGATAAGATAAGTGCAAAGTATCCAAAAACTGAGGATGCAATGAAGAAGCAGCAAGAGACAATGGCGCTGTATAGTAAGACCGGTGTGAGTATGTTTGGAGGATGCTTGCCAATGTTGCTTCAGTTTCCAATTCTCTTTGCAATGTTCAGGTTCTTTCCATCGTCATTTGAACTTAGACAGGAGGGATTCCTTTGGGCAAAAGATTTGAGTACATATGATTCAATATTGGACTTTGGATTTACAATACCTCTTTTTGGAGATCACCTTAGTCTTTTCGCTTTATTGATGGCTCTTTCAACATTCTTCTATTCAAGAATGAATATTGATCAGATGAATTCTGGTCCTCAAATGGCAGGAATGAAGTATATGCAATTGTACTTTATGCCTCTTTTCTTGCTCTTTTTAGGTAATAACTTCTCAAGCGGATTAAGTTATTATTATCTGCTTTCAAATCTTTTAACAATGGTTCAAACCTGGGCAATCAGGAAGTTCTTTGTGGACGAGGAGAAGATATATGCAAAACTTAAGGAAAAGGCTGCTCAACCAAAAAAGAAATCAAAATTCCAAGAGCGATTAGATTCTGCATATAAAGCACAACAACAGCAACTAAAAAAGAGATAGTGAGCGTAGAGAAAAATATTAAAGAGATTCTTAAGGAGCTGCCGTCAACCACAAAGTTGGTGGCAGTTTCCAAATTTATGCCTGATGAATTGATATTGGAAGCATATAAGGCTGGGCAAAGAGATTTTGGAGAGAGTCGTCCTCAAGAGTTAGCAGGAAAGATGGAGAGACTCCCTTCTGATATTCGCTGGCATTTTATTGGTCCGCTCCAGACAAATAAAATTAAGATGATTATTGAAAAAGTCTATCTAATTCATTCTGTTGATTCAATTAAATTAATTAAAGAGATATCTAAGGAGGCATTAAAAAAGGGAGTCTCGGCATCGATACTTTTACAGCAGCATATATCTAATGAAGATACCAAACAGGGATTCTCTTCAGATGAAATGAGAGATGCAGCTTTAATTGCAAAGGATTTCGGCAATATTAGAGTAAAAGGGTTAATGGGAATGGCATCATTTACTGAGGATATGTATTTAGTAAAACGTGAATTCACCTCTCTTAAAGATTCCTTTAATAGCCTTAAGCTTCAATGTTTTAGTGATGATTCAGATTTCTCCGAAATTTCAATGGGGATGTCTGGTGATTACAGAATAGCAGTAGAGGAGGGTAGTACTATGGTGAGAATTGGTACAAGAGTGTTTGGGACTAGGATATACTAGTTTAAAGTCTCCAGTCTACAGGGTTAATTCCTTTTGATTCAAGATAAACGTTTGCCTTAGAAAAATGTTTACATCCAAAAAATGCTCCCCTTGCAAGAGGAGATGGATGTGCTGCTTCAAGAATAAGGTGTCTCTCTCTATTAATTAATTGGTTTTTACCCTTTGCGAAATTTCCCCAAAGCATAAAGACAATATTCTCTCTCCTGTTCGAGAGTTCTCTTATCACAGCATCAGTAAACAAGGACCACCCAATCTTTGAATGTGAAGCTGCAAGACCTGCTCTCACAGTTAGAACAGAGTTCAGTAAAAACACTCCCTCTTTTGCCCATTTTTCAAGATTCCCAGAGTGTGGAAGAGGGAATCCAAGATCATCCCGAATCTCTTTAAAAATATTTTGAAGCGAAGGTGGTTGAGCTACTCCCATCGGTACAGAAAATGATAGTCCGTGCGCCTGTCCTGGCCCGTGGTATGGATCTTGACCAAGAATTACTACCTTGACTTTATCGAAGGGAGTACTGTCAAAAGCCTTAAAAATATTTCCTCCGACAGGATATACAATAATACCTGAAGCAATCTCTTGCTTCAGGTATTTGGTAATGTTAGTAAAATACTCTTTATCAAATTCACTTTTAAGGACCTCTGCCCAGGAGCTTTCAATTTTTACGTCCATTGTTCTTTAGATAAAAATATATCCTAATACCTCATCAATTGTTTTGAAGTATTTAAACTCAAGCCCTTTGATGTATATCTCTTTAATGTCTTTAATATCTTTTTCATTTTCAGAAGAGAGAAGAATAGTTTTTATTCCAGCTCTTTTGGCAGCTAAGATTTTTTCCTTGATTCCACCAACAGGGAGAACTCTTCCTCTTAGTGTTATCTCACCCGTCATTGCGATACCGCTTTTAACTCTTTTTTTCATCAGTGAGGATGCCATAGCGCTAACCATTGTAATCCCTGCTGATGGACCATCTTTAGGTATTGCTCCTTCTGGAACGTGTATGTGAAGATCCCTTTCAATAAATTCCTTATGAGTCATTCCAAGAATATCAGGATGAGATTTAAGATATTGGTATGCAATAACAGAAGACTCTTTCATAACATCTCCAAGGTTACCTGTTGAAGTTAGATTTCCCTTACCTTTACTTATACTACACTCAATAAAAAGAATTTCTCCTCCATTTTGAGTCCAGGCCAGACCGGTAACAACCCCCGGAGCTTCATTTCCTTTTTGAATATCGTGTTGGTTAGTAGGTATACCAAGGATCTCCCGAATCTCTTTTGGGCCGATAACAGACGGCAAAATTTCTTCAAATGCAATCTTCTTAGCTGTCACTCGTGCTATTTTTGCAATCTGTTTGTCCAAACCTCTTACTCCAGACTCTCTTGTGTATTCATCAATAATTGTGTCTATCCCTTTTGTGCTTATGCTTAACTGATTATTAGATAGCCCGTGAGCCTCCCTTTGTTTAGGGAGAAGATGGTCTTTTGCTATATATCTCTTCTCCTCAGCAAGATATCCGCTAACATTTATCATCTCCATCCTGTCCTTTAATGCTGGATGAATTGAGTGTATGTTATTTGCTGTAGTAATGAATAGAACTTTTGAGAGATCATAATCAATATCAAGGTAGTTGTCGTGAAAAGTTGTGTTTTGTTCCGGATCCAAAACCTCAAGTAGAGCAGAAGCTGGATCGCCCCTGAAATCACTGCTTACTTTGTCTATTTCGTCAAGAACAATAAGCGGATTAGATGTCCCTGCTTTTTTTATTGCATTTATTATTCTACCAGGCATAGCTCCAATATAGGTTCTTCTATGTCCTCTTATTTCTGATTCATCGTGAAGACCCCCAAGTGAAATTCTTCCGTATTGTCTGCCCAATGCTTTTGCTATTGACTTGCCAAGAGATGTTTTACCAACTCCTGGAGGACCATAAAGACAAAGTATTGGAGACTTCATATCTCCTTTAAGTTTTAAAACCGCAAGATGTTCAATTATACGATCTTTAACCTGTTCTAGCCCAAAATGGTCTGCATCCAATCTCTTTTTTGCGTGAGTCAAATCAAGATTATCTTTGCTTATCTCCTCCCACGGCAACTCAATCAGAAATTTAACGTATGAAAGCTGAATATTATAATCCGGAGAGTTGGGATTTGTTCTCTCAAGCTTCTGAAGCTCCTTGTCAAATGTTTCAGCAACGTGTTTTGGCCATAGTTTATCTTTAGCTTGTTGCCTGAGTTCTGCGAATTCCTGAGTGTTGTTATTTATTCCAAGCTCTTCCTGGATGGTTTTTAATTGATTATTTAAATAGTATTCTCTCTGCTGTTGATCAATTTCACTTCTAACTTTCTGCTGAATATCATCCTTTATCTTTAGGAGGTCAATGTGTCTGTTGAGCAACTCCAGCAATTTAAGAGCTCTGTTTTTAAGTTTATTCTCTCTTAAAAGCGCCATTTTGTCTAGAGGATTCTCTATCTCCATACTGGAGGCAATAAAGTTTATTAAAAAACTATGACCTTCAATATTTTTTATTGCAAATGAAGCCTCCTGTGGAAGGTTGGGAGAGAGTTTAATTATATTTAATGATGCGTCTTTAATAGAACTAGCTATTGCATCAAGTTCTTTAGAGGCTCTTTTACTAATCTCCTCTTCAAGATATTTAACTTTTGCTGTGAAATAGGGTTCTGTAAAAAGAATATCAATAATTTTGAATCGTTTAATTCCTTGAAGAATTATTGTAGTGCCTCCGTCAGGCATCTCAATTATTTTAATAATTCTGGCAAGTGTGCCAGTTTCAAAAAGATCTCTCTCTCCAGGATCTTCAACCCTTGCGTCTTTTTGAGCTACAGCACCGAGGATTTTTTCTTTTGAATATACATCTCTTATTAGCTTAACAGATTTCTCTCTCCCCACAGTAATAGGTATAATAGTATCCGGGAAGAGAACAGCATTTCTTAATGCAAGAATGGGAAGGGTGTCTGGCATAATGAGGTCTCTTGTATCCTGATTCCCTTCAAAACTCATTACTGGTATCATACTCATATCGTCTCCTGCGGATTGCTGAAATATCAGATTTTTAACTTTCATATAATGGTAGCTGGTTTATGTCATTTTGTCACTTGATTTCTAAACATAATTTAAAAATCATATACTATTATAATCTGTCAATCTCTGTGCCAAGATGGAAAGTCGGTATCATTTTTGTTGTAGCTGTAACCTGTTACTCTATAATATAATAAAAAAAGGCAAGACAAACGCAGAATTTGGTTTTTTTGCGTAAAAAAAAACCCAAAGTTTGCGTAAATCAATAAAATAATAGTAATTTTGTTCGTCAAAAATTGACTAACCCTTTAAATTATTTAATTATTATGACAAAAGCGGATATCGTAAACGAAGTTGCAAAAGCAACAGGAATGGAAAAAATCGCTGTGCAAAATGTTGTTGAAAGCTTCATGGACAGCGTAAAAGATTCACTAGCAAAAGATAAGAATGTTTATCTTCGTGGATTTGGCAGTTTTATTGTAAAGAAACGTGCTAAAAAAACAGCAAGAAATATTTCAAAAAATACTACTCTTGTTATTCCTGAGCACTTTATACCTGCGTTCAAACCTGCAAAGGTGTTTATGAACAAGGTTAAGAATAATGTAAAGTAATATTACTTTAAGTAAGAAAAAATAGACAAATTATGCCAAGCGGAAAGAAAAGGAAAAGACACAAAATGGCGACTCACAAACGCAAAAAGCGTCTGCGTAAAAACAGGCACAAAAAGAAAAAATAGAGTTGCTTTTTTAGTCTAGAGTGCGTGATAATCTAAAGCAAATCTTAGGATTTGCTTTAGATTTGTTCATTTAAAAATGGTCAATGGAGAAAGATCTAATTATTGATGTAAACACTACCGAAGTATCCATAGCGCTCCTTGAGAATCATAGACTTATGGAGCTTAATAAGGAGCAAAACAATGGTCACTATTCGGTTGGTGATGTGTATCTTGGAAGGGTGAAGAGAATAATGCCTGCGTTGAACGCGGCATTTGTTGATATTGGAGACAACAAAGATGCGTTTATCCATTACCTTGACTTGGGTGTTGCTTTTAAAGCATTGGATTGGTTTACCAGGCATATTGGCCCAAGTAAACAATCTCATAGTGAATTATTTTCAAATGTTAAACTGAGTGATATCCTTGAAAAAGAGGGTAAGATAGCAGACATACTTAAACCCGGGCAACTAATAGTTGCACAAATTGTAAAGGAACCTATTTCTACTAAAGGTTCCAGATTAACCTCGGAGATATCTATAGCCGGAAGGAATATGGTACTTATACCATTTTCGGATAAGGTCAATATCTCTCAAAAAATTACCTCTAAAGAGGAAAAGAAGAGGCTGGAGCGTTTAGTCTATAGTATTTTGCCACCAAATTATGGTGTGATTATCAGAACAGCAGCCGAGGGAAAAAGGGCTGCAGTGTTAGATGGTGAACTCAAATCACTAATTAAAAAATGGGAGGACTCCTGGAGTAAACTAGCTAAAGGAAGCGCTCCCCAACTTTTGTTTACAGAAAATAGCAGAACAACTACTATTCTCCGAGATCTTCTTAACGAATCATTTACCAATGTTTATGTAAATGATGAATCAATTTATGAAGAGGTAAAGGACTATATTTCTGTAATAGCTCCTGAGCACGAAAAAATAGTTAAATACTACAAAGGCTCTCTGCCAATCTTTGATAATTTTGAAGTTACAAAGCAAATTAGAGGCTCTTTTGGAAAAGTTATAACAATTCGTCAGGGAGCATATCTTATAATTGAACACACAGAGGCTCTTCACGTTATTGATGTGAATAGCGGAATTCGTGCAAAATCCGGTGCAGATCAGGAGCAAAACGCATTTGAAGTAAATATGAATGCTGCTGAGGAGATTGCCAGGCAACTAAGACTAAGGGATATGGGTGGTATTATCATTGTTGACTTCATTGATATGGACAGCAATGAGAATAAGATCAAGCTCTTTAGACATATGCAGGATTTGATGCAAAGCGATAGAGCGAAGCATAATATTCTCCCTATAACAAAGTTTGGCCTTATGCAAATTACAAGACAGCGAGTAAGACCGGCTATGGAAATTAACACAGCTGAAACTTGTCCCTCTTGTAATGGTACCGGTAAAATAACTTCATCACTTTTAATTGATGAAACCATTGAGAGGCAGCTTGCTTATTATGTAAAGGAGAAGGGACACAAATCTCTTTCCATAAAGATTAACCCTATTGTTGCAGCCTATCTGACAAAAGGAATAACAAGCATTAGATTTAAACTAGCGCTTAAGTATAAGTGTTCGTTGAAGATTAAGGAGTCAGCAGACAATCACCTTCTACAGGTTATTTGGTTTGACTCAAAAGGCGAAAAAATTGAGGGCTGATTAGATTTTTCTGCAAACAATCAGCTTCTTTTGATTTTGAGGGAGAAGAGTTCCAAATATGTGAAGCTCTTCTCCCTCATCAATTTTAAGCCTCTTACGCAACTCCTCAGAACTTATTGGAAAGTTCCTAACGGATACGGAGGCTCTTGGGTATTTTTCAGAAACTCTTCTCATCTCTCTTTTCCCAAAATCATAAATATCCTCAATTAAGAAACATCTACCCTGAAAATCTTTTTTTAATTCATTAGAGAAATATAGATGAGAACTTTTTTCAGCCTTACTCAATTCGAATTTTTGAGCAATTGTTTTAAATGCACCTCCCTTGATAATTGAGGAATTTGGCTCGTAAAGGAACATCCCTGTTTGAGGAATTATATATGTAATCTCTCTCTCCATCTCCTCTTTAATGGTCCAACGTGTAACCTCCCAGGATCCATCTTTTTTTAGATTATAAGCTTCAAGCGGTACTTCATCCCAGTTTTTTCTTATACTATTAGAGTTTAATAGTAACAGGAGCTCTTTACATTCATTGT
>JAQVRQ010000001.1:35339-39115 GCA_028700975.1 Bacteroidales bacterium
TTGTTTACGCCCCACTCAGGTACTTTCTTTACCATTTTTTTTCTTCCTTCAATTGTAGAGACAGCAAGCTTAAGATCAAAGTCACATTTGCCGGTAAAGGTAAGGAGTAGTGTTCCACTATCCATCTCTTTATGCGTCTCTGTAAATTCTGTAAACTCTTTGCTTATTTTGAGCATTTCAATATTTGGTATAACTGGAGAGCTCTCTCTCAGGAATTCTTTTAAGATTTTTCATAATGTATATATCAAATCTTAATACAGGTTTTCCAATTTTCTTAATGTAAACAGAGTGAGCTTTTTTATGATTTGTAAAATATCTCTTTCCATACTCTTCTGCTTGTGGAAAATCCCTTGATGACTCAATGAAATACGCATTTTCGCCATATCTGAAAGTCCCTAGTTTTCCTGTAATCCATGCATACTTTCTAGTCTCCTCAAGTTTTCCTATTGTTTTTACAACAATTCCTGATGGTGCTGCAAGATAAAAATCCATATGAGATGCTTGAGCCCAGTTAGAAGAGAGGATGAAACAATTTTCAGAGATTTCTCCGTTAATAACATCTTCAGCAAATAATTTACTAAACTCTTTTGAGAGAGTTCTCCATCCAAAGTACTCAAGAGTAATATCATTTTTACCTAACTCGTACTGTTTCTCTTTAATTATTTCCGGAGAGAAGATACCACTAAAGTGGTGGATGAAAATTAGAAGTGCAGTAAAGAGTGTAAGGGAAATTGCATTTGAAATTGGAGGAGGAATTAAAGTCATCCCTGAGTAATCTTTAATTGACCGATTATCCAGGTAGGCTGCTCCAATAAACATAAGAGGAAAAAACCCAGGAGCAGACCAGTTGGCTTTGCTTTCTGTAAATAAGGCTACTGCAATGAAAAAGATTAAAATTGGAAGAGATAGTGAGATTAAAAGTCTGTATTGGGATGTTTTTAGAAATTTCTCTTTTTTGTATGCAATTACTGCAAAGAGCATAATTGCAATGCTTAAAGGGTTGTTATAAAGGAAAATTAAGCCTATAGCCTTGGCAAAAGATAAAAAATCCGGCGAGGAGGAAAGATTGGGTAACCTGGAACTCTGAAAAGCAAAACTGATAAAATTGTTATCAATATTCCATAAATATACCGGTAAAAGAAAAAGAAAACTTATTAAGACCGATATATAAAGATATGGCTCCTTTAGAATTCTTCTGTTTGATGATAAAATATATACAAAAACACCAGCCCAAATAAATACTGATGAGTATTTCGACAACATTGCCAGTCCTGTGAATATGCCTGCAAGTATTAGGGCTAATCTACATAAAGTCTTTGTCTCTTCGCAAGATTCGTGCTTAATAATAAGTCCTTCATTTAGAAAATATATTGAGAGAAGGATAAATAAAGATTGTGGAGTATCGGGGTTAATGAAGGTTCCCACAAAAAGAGAACAGTATAGAGAGGCAGTATATAACAATGCGGCATATAAACCGGTTCTCTCATTTCTTAATCTTCTACCGATTACAAAAATTATCCACGTATTTAAACTACCTGTTACTATTGCTGCTAGTCTTAGAAAAAACTCTCCTTCAAAAGCCATATTTACAGTAAAGAGTTGTATAAACCAACCAATCATTGGCGGATGATCAATATGACTAATATCAGGAAAAGAGCCATATGTCCAGTAATATGCTTCATTTGACCCTAAATCAAGTATTAAGGCTAATAAAGCTCTGGTAATTGTTGAAAGCACAATTAGCCATAATAGTTGCTTTTTTACTAGTGTACTACCTGAGATTAAGGATTTCATTTGGAATTATCTAATATGATTTTTTTACTAATTTTATTAAATCTCCACAAAAAAAGGAATGCCGCAAATAACAAACCAAGGAGCAAACCTATCCATACACCTACTGCTCCAAAACCCAGCGCAACACCGCATAAATAGCCCAATGGCAGGCATACGAAATAGTATGATACGATTGACATAATAAGTGGTATTTTAACATCAGCAAGTGCTCTTAGAGCTGCTAGTCCTGATAGTTGCATCGCGTCAAAAACTTGAAAAAGAGCAGCTATAATTAAGAGTTTCGCAGCCATTTCTCTTACTAGAATATCTTGAGTATAGACTATAGGGATGTAATTTCTAAACAGAATATATAAGATTCCGCTTATTGACATAAGTGCAACACTTAAATGAACAGCAGCGAATCCCTCTTTTCTCATAGCTTTATAATCTGCAAATCCATATTGATGAGAGACTCTAATCGTAGATGCGGCACCCACTCCTAATGCAAGCATAAAAGAGAAGCTGCTCATACTCATAGCCACTTGATGAGCTGCAAGAGAGACTTTTCCACTCCATCCAACCATAATAGCACTAAGACTAAAAGCAGTAATTTCTACAAGGTTTTGAAAAGATAGAGGGATCGAAGTTTTTAGGACATCTTTTAACAGCTCTTTATTAATAAATTTTCTTGAAAAATATTTGAAGTAATGGTTGTAAGAGCTGTGTTTTAAAAAGAGAATCATAAAGGATATAAGCATAAGTCCTCTGCTGACTAATGTTGCAATGGCTGCCCCTTTAACACCCATAGGGTTAAATCCAAAATGTCCGTAAATAAGTATCCAGTTTAATAAAATATTAAATCCATTTGCAATTAATGTTATATACATAGCATACTTCGTTATGCCAATTCCTTCAGAAAATTGTCTCAGACCAAAAAACATTATAAATGGAAGTAGAGAAAATAGGAGGGTATTATAGTAAAGCTTAGCCTGAACAACTACATCTGGAGTTTGACCCATACTATCCATAAAGAATCCTACTCCATACATTACAAAGGTTAAAATTAGGGCAATTGCAAAATTCAGTGTTAAAGAGTTCTCAAGTAGAGAACCAACACGGGCTTCGTTTCCCCGTCCATATGAATGTCCTATATGAGGAGTAAGGCCTTGGGTAAAGCCGATGCCAAACACCATACCTAGAATGAAAATAGAGTTTGCAAACGATACACCGGCAAGTTCTGCTGTTCCCAAATGGCCAACCATAATATTGTCGGCTAAGTTAACGGTTATCTGTCCTGCTTGAGTAAACATTACCGGAACAGCAACTTTTAAGTTGCGTTTGTAATAAGGAATGTACTCTTTGATAAACATATCGCAAAGATACTCTACTTTATCTTATTTTTTATTATCCAAAGCGATTAGTTAAATTTGTTATAAAATAAGTGAAAATGGAGACAACCTACTTAGAAAGAGCTAATTTATGGCTCACTGGAGCCTACGATGAGGTTACTAAAAATGAGATAAGAGGTGTTATGGCAGATAACCCTTCAGAATTGGAGGATTCATTCTATAAAAACCTTGATTTTGGTACAGGTGGACTTAGAGGAGTTATGGGTGTAGGCACAAACAGGGTAAATAGATACACAATTGGAATGGCTACTCAAGGGCTTTCAAATTATATTAAGTCTACGGTAAAGGGTAAGGAGTGCATTAGCGTAGCTGTGTCATATGATAGCAGAAACAATAGCCGGGAATTTGCAGGGATTACGGCATCTGTTTTTGCGGCAAATGGTTTTAGGGTATATCTGTGTGATGATATCAGGCCTGTCCCCCTTTTAAGTTTTGCAATAAGGCATTTTAAGTGTGTCGCTGGGGTAATGATAACTGCTTCCCATAATCCTCCCGAATATAACGGATATAAAGTTTATTGGGAAGATGGTGCACAAATTACAGCTCCTCACGACAAGAATATTATTAAAGAAGTTGAGAAAATTTCAGATATTA
>JAQVRQ010000001.1:39215-71940 GCA_028700975.1 Bacteroidales bacterium
ACAGACCTGTTAAAGAGTATGTCTGAATCTTATGGTGTTGAGATTTTTGACGTTTTAACCGGTTTTAAATACATCGCAGAGGTAGTAAGGGAAAACGAGGGGAAAAGGAAATTTATTTGTGGGGGAGAGGAGAGTTATGGTTTTAATGTTGGCGAATTTGTAAGAGATAAGGATGCTGTGATTTCTGCTCTTCTGGTTGCCGAGGCTGCTGCCTGGGCTGCAGAAATGGGTATTTCACTTTATGAATTGCTTATTGATATCTATGTTAAGTTTGGGTTTTACAAGGAGAGGCTTTTGTCGGTTACAAAGAGGGGAATTGATGGCTCTGAACAGATAAGTATGATTATGAAGAGGTTGAGAGAAAGTCCCATCCAAAATTTAGGAGAATCAGAGGTAGTTCTTATCCACGATTATCAAAAATCAGAGAGTGTCGATATGATAAGTGATCTTAGGTTCAAAATCAATCTTCCACAGTCAAATGTTCTTCAGTTTGTTAGCGCAGATAATAGTATTGTATCAGTCAGGCCTTCAGGTACCGAACCAAAGATTAAATACTATTTTGGAGTTAAGGAGAACCTTGGTAATAAAGAGGACTTTGAACGTGTGGAGAGTATTCTCGATTCTAAATTAGATATTATGGTTAGACAACTTGAGGCGCTTTAAGCGGAATTGTAAATATAAAATTAGAACCAACTCCAGGTTCGGATTGAAGGGATATCTCTCCTCCCATCAAATCTAGGTAACCTTTAACAATTGATAGCCCTAATCCGGCACCCTCTACACTTAAAGATGAGTTTCCCTCAATTCTGGTAAATCTTTCAAAGATTACTTGTTGCTTCTCTTTAGAGATTCCAATACCGGTATCTTTGACAAAACATTGAATGAATCTCTCTCTAATTCTGAATCCAAGAGTTATAGTTCCTCTGCAAGAGTACTTTATTGAATTTTTTACAAGGTTTCCAAATATTGCGAATATTTTCTCCTGATCACCTTCGATTATTGTTTTATTCGTAAGAGAGGGCAAATCTGTTGTTATTAACATTCTCTTTTTCTCGGCTTCAGGTCTGAAGGTTCCGGCAATTTCATATAATAACGCGGTAAGATCTACTGATTCGCAATTAAGAGAAACAATTCCTGCCTCAATTTTTGATATATTTATAATATCATTGATAGTAGAGAGCATTCTATTGCCGCTCTTCTCAATTATTTCAATATACTCTTTTTTCTCTTCTCCGGTTGTGTCAGGATCTTGTAACAACTCAATAAACCCCATAATACTATTCATTGGAGTTCTTATTTCGTGACTAATGTTTTGAAGAAAAGCGGTTTTAAGTCTGTCGCTCTCTTCTGCTCTCTCTTTTGCAATAATTAAGTCGGTTATAAGATTTTTTCTATCTGTAATATCTTCTTTTACTCCTACAAAATTAACTATTCGTCCCTCATCGCTAAAAATTGGTGATATGGATACATCTTCCCAGTAAAATTCACCATTTTTCTTTTTGTTTTTAATCTCTCCTCTCCATTCATTACCGGATGATATAGTTTTCCAAAGATCTTGAAACATCTCTTTAGGATGATTTCCGGAGTTAAGAATTTTTGGATTTTTCCCAATTACATCTTCAATTTCGTAGCCGGTTAATTGAGAAAACTTAGGGTTAACAAACTCAATTTTCCCTGTTGAGTCTGTAATAATTACAGAGGCTGGTGACTGTATAACAGCAATATTTAATTTCTGTGATGCCTCTTCAGCAGCCTTTATTTCAAGAAAATTAGCAATCTCATTTGCAACTATTTCAATAATGTCCAGGTCAACTCTTGAAAAGGCGTTTTTTGAATCATAATTTTGAATTACAATTGCGCCAATTATTTTATCTCCGCTTTTAACCGGTGACCCCAACCAAACTTGTGCTATAGTACCAAGTAAACGTAATCCTTCTGCTTTGTGAAGCTTTATAATATCGTCATAGTAATAAATTGCCGACTTTCCACCTCTGATAAGGTGTCCGGTTAAAGAACCCTTGGCTTCAAACTCTTCAATTTTTTCCTTTTCATCACTTATACCTCCCATTTTAAGAATATCTTTTTCCTCGTCATAAAATGCGACAAATACGTTATTAACCTCCATAACAGTATTTAGTTCGGTAACGATTGTGTTGTAGAATTCTGAAAATGAGCTTGAAGTAACAACAGAATGAGCCAAGTTTCTCTGGACCTTAAGTACAAGCTCAGATCTCAATTTCTCTGTGATATCCTGAGATGTTATTACAATTGAATCTCTTCCATTTATATTACCGGGGAGTAATCTAAATCTGTGTTCAGCAACTCTGAAAAAACCTTCGCTGGTAAGCAGAGATGACTCTATTTTACCTTTTCTATTATCCAGAAGTTGTGAGAATAATTTTTCCTTAGTAGAGCTTCTTTCATCTGGATGCAGAAGATCGTAGAATGATTTATTAATTAGTTCATCTTTTGAAAATCCAAGCACCTCGTTGTATGCTTCGTTGCAAAATAAAATTTGGCCGTTAAGATCAATATTTGCAATCATATTGAAACTATTGTCCATAATTAGTTTCAACTCTCTCTCCTCCATTATTTGTTTGATCTGTTCAAGTTCCTTGTTTAGCTCTTTCACAATTGATTGGGCTTTTTAGTTATTAGATGACTTGAAAAATTAAATATTATGTAGGATACAATTATAAGAGCCATCCATCCGGACCATTTAATTGAGATTGCAGCGAATATTATGGCAGTTATTGAGCTATATATTAAGAATCCAAACATCGTTTTGTTCTCTCTCCATCTCAATGTCTTAAACTTAAGTGAAAACATTGGTATTTCACTGACAAGTAAAAATGAGAGCAGAAGAGATAAAGCAGGCCAAAACCATATAGTGCTCTCTAATGAAGAAAATATTGCGCTCGAATCAGTAAAATGGATAAAACTCACAATAAGAATAGCATTGGCAGGAGTTGGAAGCCCAATAAAACTAGATGACTGCCTGGTGTCTACATTGAACTTTGCAAGTCTTAATGCAGAAAATAGCACGATTACCAAGGGGATTAATGATATGAGAAAAGGGGCAGATGAATCTGTTGAAAGGCCACTATCTCCAGTAAGAAATATTTCGTATCTCTTTAGCGCAAGAACAGCTGGAACCATACCAAAACTAATTAAATCTGCTAAAGAGTCAAGCTCTTTGCCCATAGGGGAGTATGCATTGAGTAATCTGGCAAAGAAACCATCAAGAAAATCAAATATAGCAGCAGCAAAAACCAGATATACAGCCCAGATCTCTTCGCCTCTGAAGGCTAAAATAACAGCAATTACCCCGCAAAGAAGATTTAGCGAGGTAATTGTATTAGGTATGGAATTTTTTAGCTTCATCCTTTATAGATTAAGTTTCTTGCGAATATCTTTAGGGATTGAATTTTTATGAACCATTATGGAAATACTTTTAGCTTTAACAAAGCTTTCGGACATATTAAGATAACCTCCAAAATTATTCCTCTCAGTTCCCCAGGAGTTTTTTGTAATATAATATTTATTACCAGACTGATCCTTGCTAATGCCTGTCAGAAGCATTAAGTGGTCATCTGTTGTTGTAAAGTTTTCGTAGCCAATCTGGCGTTTATTTTGATCTACGTCAACTTCGGGAAATATTTTTTCAAACTTTAATGCCTCCTCTTTGATATCATCTACAGGATTGATTGCGACTCCATTTTTATGAGAAAACCCCTTCTCACTTACATCTCCATCCCAGCAAACAGAGTAACCGTTTTCAAGAGCATTATCAATAATTGCCATAAACTCACACAGAGGAACATTCCAGAATTTTCCATAATCCCAGTTGTCCGGAACTTCAATAACTGATTGTTTATAAAATGGTAAATGGGATAATGATGTTATCTCAACATAATCATCCATATTAAGACCCATTTCAATAGCAAAACTTTTTGGAGTATACTCTTTACCGTTGTATGTGAATTTTTCAGGAACGATGCCAAGATATGTATCAAGAATTGCTTTAACAAGAATTGAATATTGAGGGCTCTTTTGCTTTAACTCTACAGAAGCAGCGGAGAATGCGCTGATATATTTATTTAACTCTCTGTGATTATTTAATTTGGAATCATAGTTTATTCCATTGTATGCCTCTTGAGGAATCATTCCGTCACTTTTCACAATGTTGGTAAACATATGAGCAAGACTTCCCTGGCCTAGATTTCCTCTACCTCGTCTAAGATAATTATCATTAATCTTATTAACATAGTTTAATCTAACTGCAAACATTTCAGATAGGTCGTGTTCTCCTTTGCCTGTTCTAAGTAGTTCTGCTTCAAGAAAGGCAGCTGTTGCATAACTCCAGCAAGTACCGCTTGATGCTTGATTTTTAACTGACGTTACAGGAACTTTAACAACGTCTGTAAAGATATACCCTTGCGCAGAAAGTGTAAACGCTGTTGAAAGCATTAGCAGAGCAACAGCTATGAGTGTTTTTTTCATATTTGTTATAGGTTAAGTTTTTTTTGGATTTTATCAGGAATTGCACTTTTATGTACAACAATGTTCATAGTTTTGTATCGTAGGAAGGCTTCTGAAACATACCAAATGCCTTTGTATTCTCCGGATTCTCCCCAACTATTCTTTACCATATAGAACTTACCGCCATTTTTCTCTTTTGCTATGCCATATATATGCATTCCGTGATCATCAGTTGTCTGAAGATTGTCAAATCCAAGTTGCCTTGCTTCTTGTGAAACACTCTTCTCTTTTACGACACTTTGTAAAGAATAAATTTTAGTATCTATCTCATTTCTACTTAAACCTAACCATTTTTCCTGATCTGATCCGGACATATTCTTAGTATCAGTTTCCGGTACAATTGCAACACCTTTTCTAGTAAAACCTTTTTCGCTTACGTCAGATGCCCATAGAATAGTATAACCTTTTTCTAAAGAGTTATTAATAACCTCAATAAGTTCATCAATAGGGAGATTTGATGAGGAATCCCATCTCCAGTTGTCAGGTATTTCTAACGCAAAAGATGAATAGAATGGATGGTGAG
The DNA here is from genome assembly GCA_028700975.1 of Bacteroidales bacterium. Classification (GTDB taxonomy): domain Bacteria; phylum Bacteroidota; class Bacteroidia; order Bacteroidales; family UBA932; genus Bact-08. The sequence continues at coordinate 44,281 of JAQVRQ010000001.1, forward strand.
TATAAGATGTTAACGAAATATAGTCATCCGGATTAACTCCTAGAGAAGCTGCAAAACTTTTTGGAGTATACTCTTGACCCTTATATTTAAATGTTTCCGGAATCTCTCCCAGATATGCGTTTAATATTCCTTTTACGCCATTTCTCCAAGCCGTGGATAACTTACCATTTGGATTTCTCTCAATCCCCTTGATATAACCAGAAAGAGCTGCGTCCATTTCATTGTGTACGTGAGACTCTTCACCATAATTAAGTCCGTTCATTATCTCTTCAGGAACTATTCCATAGTGTTTCCATACATAAAGGGCATCTCCAAAAGAGCTACCGGGAGCCATATTGATTTTTCCTCCGGTCCTAACGTATTTTATTGATTTGTCATAGTAGGAGTTTGAGACAATAAACATCTCAGATAGATCGTGTGATCCTTTACCTTTTCTAATAATCTCGGACTCTAAAAATGAGATAGTTGAGAAGCTCCAACAAGTACTTGTTCTATTCTGATTTTTTATTGAGGTTATAGGAAGTTCTTTTATTACTGTGAATTCATAAGCCGAACTACCTTTTTCCTGAGAATAAATAATGTTTGAGAAAATAAGCGATGATGCTAGAAAAATGAGCAAAAGGGATTTCTTTTTCACAATTTGAAAGTTTTTGGTTTAATTACCAAAGTTATGAAAAAAGAGTCAATTTGCTATGGGATGTTTATGTATTTATGAGTCTGAAGAGATATTCGCCATATAGGATTGTTTTTTACGTACTCAACAATCTTAGGAAGTATGGTTATGCTTTTACTCCACTCTGGCTGAAGGTAAAGTTTGCACTCAGGATTTACAAGCTTTCTGTTTTTTTCTGCCCACTCAAAATCGTTGTCATTTTCAACAATTATTTTTAATTCTGAAGCTAACATATGGATATTTCCAACGGGTGGCTTCTTTTTTTTAGGGGAGAGACAAATCCAGTCAAACTGACCACTGAGCAGTGAGGAGCCCGATGTTTCCAGGAATATTTCCATATTTCTCTCTTTTAGCAGAGTGCATAGTTTATCCAGGGGGTAATTAAGCGGTTCGCCGCCTGTTAAAACTATTGATTTTGCTGAATATGATACGGCCTCATCAACAATTTTCTCAATTTCAACAGGAGGGTAAATAGATGGATTCCAGGTCTCCTTTGCATCACACCAGCTGCATCCTACATCACACCCTCCAAGCCTTATGAAAAAAGCGGCTTGGCCGGTATTGTAACCTTCGCCTTGAATTGTGTAAAAACTCTCAACTAAAGGAAGCAGTGCTCCATCTTTAAGTATTGGAAACTTCATCTTATTTTTTTTTTGCAAAGTTAATATAAGAGGCGATTATTTGTGCCGTTTTGTCAGAAACAGATAGGTGGCAGATTTGTTGTAATAGATATTAATAAATATAAAGGAGAACTAAGTAATGAACAAGCAAAGTTTACAAGCGCTTGATACTTATGCGGTAAACCTGAACAAGCAGGCTGCATCAGGCAAGCTGGACCCCGTAATTGGAAGGGATGATGAGATAAGACGGGTTTTACAAATATTAAGCAGACGTACTAAAAATAATCCTATTCTTGTAGGGGAACCAGGAGTTGGTAAAACAGCAATCGCAGAGGGTATTGCTCAAAGAATTGTAAGAGGAGATGTTCCTGAGAACTTGAAATCAAAAATGATATATTCTCTTGATATGGGGGCGCTAATTGCAGGTGCTAAATATAAAGGAGAGTTTGAGGAGAGGCTAAAGTCAGTTGTTAAGGAGGTAATTGAGAGTTCCGGAGAGGTAATGCTCTTCATTGATGAAATCCATACTTTAGTAGGAGCAGGTAGAGGAGATGGAGCAATGGATGCTGCTAATATCCTTAAACCAGCTCTTGCAAGAGGAGAATTAAGAGCTGTAGGATCAACAACACTTGAAGAGTATCAGAGATATTTTGAGCAGGATAAGGCTCTTGAAAGACGTTTTCAAATGGTTTTAGTTGACGAACCAACAACTTCAGAGGCTATTTCAATTCTAAGAGGATTAAAGGAGAGGTACGAAAATCATCATAAGGTTCAGATTAAAGACGATGCTATTATTGCTGCTGTCGATTTATCAAACAGATATATCACAAACAGATATCTTCCTGATAAGGCAATAGATTTAATAGACGAGGCTGCCTCAAAGCTTAGAATGGAGATTAACTCTGTTCCTGAGGAGATTGATGAATTGAATAGACGAATAAGACAACTTGAGATTGAAAAAGAGGCAATTAAAAGAGATGGCGATAAGGAGAAGGTTGAGGTTCTTACTAAAGAGTTAGAGTTTCTTTCATCTGCTAGGGAGAAAAAGAGTAGGGTTTGGGAGAGTGAAAGAGATTATATTGAACAGGTCCAAAGAAAAAAGGCAGAGATTGAAAAGCTTAATTTTCAGGCTCAAGAAGCCGAAAGGAGTGGTGATTATGGCAAGGTGGCAGAGCTTAGATATGGAAAAATTGTCGCTGCAGAGAAAATAATTCAAGAATTGACAGAGAAAAAGGGGGATTCCGAATTCACAATGATTAACGAGTATGTTGAAGCTGAAGATATAGCTGAGGTTGTATCAAAGTGGACTGGAATACCAGTAAGAAGAATGCTTGAGAGTGAAAAGGAGAAGCTTCTTAGAATGGAGATGGCTCTTCATAGACGAGTAGTGGGTCAGGATGAGGCAATCGAGGCAATATCGGACTCTATAAGAAGAAGCAGAGCAGGACTCCAGGACTCTAAGAGACCTATAGGATCCTTCCTCTTTTTGGGTACTACTGGAGTGGGAAAGACTGAGTTGGCAAAAGCTTTAGCTGAATTTTTATTTAACGATGAAAATCTGATAACAAGAATTGATATGAGTGAATATCAGGAGAGACATTCGGTTTCCAGATTAGTAGGAGCTCCTCCGGGGTATATTGGATATGATGAAGGTGGTCAGTTAACTGAGGCTGTAAGGAGAAAACCATACTCAGTTGTTCTTCTTGATGAGGTAGAGAAGGCTCATCCAGATGTCTTTAATATTCTTTTACAAGTTCTTGATGAGGGAAGACTTACTGACAATAAGGGAAGGACTGCAGATTTTAGAAACACCCTTTTAATAATGACTTCAAATGCAGGGTCATCTGTGATACAGGATAATCTCTCCAGGCTAAACGATATTAACAGAGCGGATGTGCTTGAAAAAACAAAGCAAGAGGTTATGGAACTGCTAAAAAGCAATGTTAGACCGGAGTTTCTAAATAGGATTGATGAAATTATTATGTTTCACCCACTTACGGTTGAAGATATACGTCAAATAGTTAAGATGCAACTTGAAGGAATTGGTGCAATGATGAGCGAAAAGGGTCTTAAACTAGAGTATTCAGGCTATGCAATTGATTATTTATGCAATAAGGGATACGATCCTGCTTACGGAGCACGTCCGGTAAAGAGGTTACTGCAGAAAGAGCTTGTAAATCAACTTGCAAAAGAGATACTTAAGGGAGAGCTTAACAAAGATAAACCCATTATTGTGGATTACTTTGATGAAGGGTTGATATTTAGAAATTAACTATAGAGATAACGTTTGATTTTTTGAGTGGCTGTTTTTTCAAAGGGGATAGTCTGCTCAATTATATCTAATATTCTTGAGGATTTATTTACTCTATCGTTAACATATTCAATTAACTCTTTTTTAACCTCACTAACTCTTTGCTCCATATTAACCACTGCCTCTTCACTGAAGGTGTGTAATTTTTCAATTTGTTCATAATTATAGTGAACGATGGCAGTAAGCTTTCCTTTTATGTTAAGAACAAGTGATTCAAGTACAAGGTCGTGCTCGTTTATCACAGCTTCAATCTCTTCAGGGTAGATGTTTTCTCCGTTAGGCCCCACAATCATATTATCTTTTCTTCCCTTAATAAATAGATTCCCTTTTTTGTCGATATATCCAAGATCCTTAGTTCTAAACCATCCGTCATCTGTAAAACAGCTTGCAGTTGTATCTGGATCTTTGTAGTACCCTTCCATTACGTTTGGCCCTTTGACTAAAATCTCGCCAATCCCTTTTTTATTTGGATTTAGAATTTTCATCTCTAAATCTGGAAGGTGAGGGCCTGTTGATTGCCAGGTTACTTTTCCGGGAATTGCTCCTGCAAGAAGCGGGGATGTCTCTGTGAGTCCGTAGCCAATACTGTAAGGGAATCCGGCATCGGTTAAAAATTTCTCCACTACTCCATCAAGTTTAGAACCACCAATACCAAAAAAGCGCAGTCTTCCTCCAAATGTTTGACACAATTTTTTCCCTGCAACTTTGTGAAATCCTCTTCTAATAAAGTGTATAGAGTAGAGAAACTGCATTATCCAATTTTTTGTAAATATGGGTCTTATTTTATTCTTATAAAGCTTCTCAACAATAAGGGGAACGCTCAGCATTATAGTTGGTTTAACCTCTGACAAGGCGGGCAGAAGAAGAGAAGGAGTAGGTGCTCCGTCCAGATATACCACCTGGGCTCCTCTGCTGAATGGAAGTATTAGTCCCAGACTACATTCGTAAGCGTGAGAGAGTGGTAAAATGGACAAAAAGACGTCCTCTTTGAACATTGGCATAAGCTTGTTTGCCATATAGTTTTGGGAGACAAGATTCCTATGTGTAAGCATTACTCCCTTTGAGGTTCCAGATGTGCCGGAAGTATATATTATAGTTGCTATGTCTGATGGTTCCGGAAAATCATTGATTATTTGCTCTACTTCGCTGTTGCTCTTTGATACTTCTAGTGTATCCATTATCACAACCAAAGAAAAACGCTCTAACAGAGCTTTGGATAGTTTATATTGGAGTTTCTCTGAAACAACTATTGCAGAGGCCTCAGAGTGTTCAATTATGTTTGCAATTTCAAATGCAGTAAAATCAGGCAAGATGGGTACTGAAACTCTAGCAGATGTAGTCACTGCAAAATATGAGACACCCCAATTAGGCATATTATTTCCAAGAATAGCAATCTTTTCGCCTTTTTTTAATCCGTGATTGTTAAAGATTTGGGTTAGAATCTCAACTCTATCACCAAATTGTCTATATGTTAGTTTCTCTTTTTTTATAGTGGAAAAGGCATCACGATCTTTGAAATCCGCAAGGCTTTTTGCAAAGATGTCCGCCAAACTCAAACCCAGTACCTCACTTATCATAAGAATAACTTTTAGTGTTACTACAAAGATAGAAAATCCAAAATATATTAGTGGTTGCCCGTGGTCCGATTTTTGTTAAATTTGTGAAGTTGAAAAAAGTAGGTAGATAATGTTTTTTAAGAAAAGATTGCAAAGTAGGGTATTAGAGAGACTTGAAAAGAGAGCCTCTTCAATCTTTGTGCCTTTGCAAAATGCTAAAAAAATAATTTTCTTAATTGAATCCGATGAGGATCTGATTGAAAATTCAGCTGATTTTTTAATAGTCGCTTTAGAGGAGAGAGGTATTCAGTGGCAATGTGTTGTAATCGATAAAGGCGGTAAAAAAAGTGTAGATTTTTCACAAAAAGAGAGGTTTTTATCTCTGACACTTAAAGATTTAAATTTCTTCGGACTTCCTAAAAGATTGTCAAGTATTGAAGAGTTTAAATATGAATACGATATTCTTATAGATATGTCTGCTCAGTTTGATTTTACATCAAATTATCTTTCAAGATACATTAATGCAAAATTTAAGGTTGGCAGATATTCCAACGGAGACGACTCTTCTTATGACTTTATTGCCAAAACTACAGATAATTCATCTCTTCAATTTGTAAAACAGGTTATTTTTTATTTGGAATCCATCAAACCCGCTAAATTATAATGATAGACGATTTTTATAATCCAGAGAACGAGGATGAGCTAGAGGATATTTCTCAATTAGTTGATAAAGTTGAGACTGCTTTTGAGGAGGGGAGCTTGGCTAACCTTAAATTCTCTGAGGAGGAGTTTGATTTGGTTATTGGCCATTTCTTAAATGAGGCAGACGATCAAATTGTATATGATCTTTCAAGAATGGCTTTTGAACAACACCCATATTCAGCAGATCTTGGATTGAAGTATGCAGATGTTCTCATTGTTAACAGAGAGACAGAGCGTGCAAAAGAGATTCTTTCAGTTTTACTTGATAAAGTCCCTCATAGTGGAGATGTCTATTTTCTTTTTGCAAGAGCATTTATCCGTGAGGATAATCCTAGATTAGCAAAAATATCGCTGGAGAAAGCATCAGAATTATCTCCTGAAGATGCATCAGATATGTATCATACTGCAGCTCAAGATTCAATTGATATGAACGACTTTGATAATGCGCTGGATTATCTATCATCTACCGTAGCTATTGAGGGTGAAACTTTGGAACTTCTTAATGATAAGGCATTCTGCTATGAGAGACTTGGCAAGTTTGACGAGAGCCTAAAGGAGTATGAAAAGTGTCTTGATGAAGATCCATTCAATGATAATATTTGGTTTAATGTAGGAACAATTCACGCTCGCGAGTTGCGTTTTGACAAGGCTATTGAGGCATTTGATTTTGCACTTGCTCTTAATCCCACTAACTCATCGGTATTATATAATAAAGCCATTGTATTTGTTAATACAGAGGATTATAATAAAGGAATTGAGACATTTCTGGAGTTCCTCTCTTTTGAGCCGGGGAATCTTTTTGCCATTATTGGTATTGCAGACGCTTTTTTAGCAATTGATAATCTGGTTGATGCCGATAGATATTTTAGAGAGGCTCTTGTTTTGGATAAAGATAACAATGAGGCAAATACTGGTCTCTCCTATATAACTATGTTAAGACAAGATCACTTTAGCTCTTTGATATTTCTAAGAAGAGTTATGGGTAAGGAGGAGACGGACTACAATATACTGGCACACCAGCTTAATGTTACATTTAAAAGGACAATGCTGCCAGAATTTCTTTTGTTTTATGCCATATCTCAATTCTTTCTGCAAAACAGAGAGCAATTTCACATTTGTCTAGAAAAGTTAGCAGCTATAGACCAGTTATGGATACGAAAATTATCTGAAATTGTTCCTAAACTTAAAAATGACAAGCACTACTCAGCTATTATGAGGAAGTTTTTGATTAATAATTGATCCATTTTAATGAGAAAATACATACTTACCTTTTTCAAGGGCATTGCTATGGGGGCTGCAGATGTAGTCCCTGGTGTTTCAGGAGGTACAATCGCTTTTTTAACGGGAATATATACAGAACTCCTATCATCAATTAAATCCATTAATTTTAACAACCTTAAATTGCTTTTTAAGGGAAAGTTCAGGGAGTTTTCCGAATCTGTAAATCTTAAATTTTTACTTGCTGTAGGAGGGGGTATATTAACTAGTATCTTCTCATTGGCAAGACTAATGCAATATCTGCTCGTTCATCATCCTATACCATTATGGTCTTTTTTTATGGGTTTAATTGCAGCTTCAGCAATATATGTATTAAGAGAGATTGGTAAGTGGAGATTTACTCACATTATTGCTTTAATAGCCGGAATTGTTGTGGCAGCGTGGATTTGTTTGGTTTCACCCAGTCAAACTACAGAGGCATATTGGTTTGTTTTTATATCCGGTGCAATTGCTATATGCGCAATGATTTTACCCGGAATATCAGGAAGTTTCATTCTTCTTCTATTAGGGAAATACGCATTTATTATGAAGTCTGTCACAGAACTTAACGTTCCCATATTGATAATATTTGCTACAGGTGCTGCAATTGGGATTGTAAGTTTCTCTCACTTTCTTACTTGGCTCCTTAAAAAGTATTACAAGCCAACTCTTTGTGTCTTGGCCGGTTTTATGATAGGCTCTCTAGTAAAGGTTTGGCCCTGGAAAAGAGTAATTGACGAAGTATCTCATATAGACAGGCCTATACTACCCGGTCAATATGAAACCCTTACCGGCGAGTCCGCTCAACTAGGTTTATCATTATTATTCGTTGCAATAGGCTTTTCAATAGTTTTTATAATTGAATTTATGGCTAAATCCTTGAAGAAATAAAAAATTGTGCTATCTTTGCACTCCTCAAAAGGGTTCGGTAGCTCAGTTGGATAGAGCAACAGCCTTCTAAGCTGTGGGTCTTGGGTTCGAATCCCAACCGAATCACAAAGCAAAAAAACTAAAGCCGCATATAAGTGCGGCTTTTTTATTATGCGTTGACGGCTCAAGCTTGCTTGAAGCCGGCAAACAGCATAATAAATAGCTCCGTAGGAGCTTAGTTTTTTGCTTTGTAAGACACCCCCACCAGGGATCACCGAGCAGTAGCGAGGTAATCCCAAAGTGGGGGGGAATAACATATGTTATGAATTTGCTGCGGCTACCCAATTAATAAAAATGTCAAAGCCATTACGTTTTTTTCTTTGTTGGAGCCCCCACCAGGGATCACCGAGCAGTAGCGAGGTAATCCCAAAGTGGGGGGGAATAACATATGTTATGAATTTGCTGCGGCTACCCAATTAATAAAAATGTCAAAGCCATTACGTTTTTTCTTTGTTGGAGCCCCCACCAGGGATCACCGAGCAGTAGCAAGGTAATCCCTGATTATTGATTTATTGACTCTTTCCCAGACATTATCTTGACATTACTCAAGTCCCTCTTAAAGAATCTCTCAGGAGTCTCACCTGTAATCTCTTTGAAATCTCTTATGAAATGAGACTGACCATAGTATTTTCCCTTAAAAACAATATTCTGATAATCAATACCCATATCACTATTAATAGATTCCCAGATCCTATTAATCCGGATTATCCTCTCCAATTTTTTTGGAGATGTCCCTACTCGTTTAATAAACTGCCTCTGAAGCGTCCTTGGACTTACTGAAAACTCACCCTCAATATCAGTAATACCCTTTACAAAATTAGGGTCAATAATTTTATCATAAAATAGATCAATACAATCAGGTATATATGCATCAGATATGTACTCATCAATAAAATTCTCAAAACAGATAATCCATTGATCAACTATTTCATACATTTCTAAACGGCTCATCAAATCCTGAAAAGGATCAACTGGAAGATCAACATAAACTGTCTTTTCCGAATCCAGATTCAAGTTGAAAATCCTTGATAAAACAGATGGCCTGCAAGTAACAATAAAAGTTGTGCTAGATTTATTTACTCTCATCAATCTTGATCCGGAAGTAACAGGAGCTATGAAATAGGAGGGAAGTCTTCCTATTGGAGGATCAATCATAAAGGGGGGAGTTCCAAAGTGGAAAACCAAAGAGACATCTTCCCTGGGAATAAATTTTTCCAGTATCTCTTCGTGATCAGATGATTTTATCTCTTCATATTGTTTAACAAGCCATCTGATACTCTCTTTTGGTCTATGGAAAGTTACCTCCATAATACAAATCCTTAATTAATAAGATCTTTCGTCTCTACCTTCATACCAATTTATGAAAGAGGTGTTTACAACCCTATTTCCTCCGGGAGTAGGGTAATTGCCTGAAAAGTACCAGTCTCCTGTGTGACCTGGAATAGCTTTATGTAGATTATCAATAGTTTGAAATACAATTTTTACATCTGCTTTAATAGTGGAGTTTTTAACCATCTGAGCAATTTTAAGTGATATCTCATCATCTGTGAATGGGGAGTAAATCTCTTTAATGTGATTAATAACCTCCTCTTTCTTAAGGCCCACCTGATCCTTACACTTTTTATAGACATTATCAATCACACTATTCTTTCCTCTCTCTCTCAGTAGTTCAATAGCAGCGTTAAAAGCCACAAATTCCCCCATTTTGGTCATATCTATACCATAACAGTCAGGATACCTTATCTGTGGAGCAGAGGAGACGATTACTATCCTTTTAGGGCCCAGACCATCAAGTATTCTAAGAATACTTTTTCTCAATGTTGTTCCTCTAACAATCGAGTCATCCATTACAACAAGATTATCTTCTGGATTTATGACACCATATGTTACATCATAAACGTGTCCGGCCATCTCATCCCTATCAGAATCAGAAGTTATAAAGGTTCTGAGTTTTACATCCTTGATTACAATTTTCTCCATTCTCGGCTTTGCCGAAATTCCCATTTTTGAGCAGAATTTATCAAGTCCCTCTGCCATTCCCATAAATGCTGTTTCAGCAGTGTTAGGTATAAATGATAGTACTGTTTTATCCAATTCCCCCTCCACTGAGTCAGAAATTTGGTTTGCAAGGAGTTCTCCAAGTTTCTTTCTTTCACGATAAATGCTTCTATCATTACCTCTTGAAAAGTAAATTCTTTCAAATGAACAACTTGACCTGTTTTGAGGCTCTCTTACCTTGATGTGACTTATCTCCCCACTCTTTTTTATAATAAGGGCATATCCAGGATCAATCTCTTTTATTTTAAGATCGTCGATATTGAAAGCTGTCCTTATAACTGAAGCCTCTGATGCTACAACAGCTATCTCTTCATCTTCGTAATAAAAGGCAGGCCTAATACCCCAGGGATCTCTCATTACAAATGCATCTCCGTGTCCCGCGACTCCAGCTACTGCGTACCCACCATCCCAGTCGGCACAACTTCTGGATAAAATATCCTGCCAGTTAAGATTGTTCTCAATTTGAATTGAAATATCTTCTCTGGAAAAACCGATGTCTCTGTAATGTCTGTATCTATTTTGAATTTCATCATCCATAAAATAGCCAACCTTTTCAAGAATTGTGACTGTGTCTGAATAGTTGCGAGGATGTTGTCCTGCCTTAATTAGACTTTGAAACAGCTCATCTGTATTTGTAAGGTTGAAATTTGCAGCTAATGCCAGATTACGGCTTCTCCAATTGCTGGATCGCTTAAGGGGATGAACAAGGTCAATATTATTTTTGCCAAATGTAGCGTATCTTAAATGACCAAGGTATATCTCTGATAGAAAAGGGATTATTCTCTTCGCATCTTCTGCTCTTAATTCTCCTACAATATTCTTATCTATCTTATCATCAATCGAATTAAACACCTCCTGAATGGGATTTGAACCACAAGACCTTACTCTGTCCATATATTTAAATCCCGGCTCCATATCCAGTTTGACGCTCACAATTCCTGCACCCTCTTGACCTCTGTTTCTTTGCTTTTCCATAAGTATGTATAGCCTTTTTATACCATACATAGTGGTACCATACTTTTCCTTATAATATTCAAGGGGCTTTCTAAGTCTTATAAGAGCTATTCCACACTCGTGATTTATTTTATCGCTCATTTATCTGGTCTGTTTAACTATTCCTTTGTTTTTTCTTCCGTCAATAAAAATATAGAGAGGTTTGGGAAAGCTAACAACTCTAAGGAATTTGCTTTCGTATTTTGCATTCATTGCGTTTAGTTTCTCAAAGTCAAGAATTCCATCATTTTTAAAAGGGTTTATTGTGAGGTATCCTATGCCGAATGATGTTAGGTTCTGAAAGAAGTGTGTTCCTTGACTTGGTTCAATTTGAAAATTTTTAAGACCACATTCAATTATTACTTTTGCTTCAGATATATGAGGCCATTTTACCGGTATTCCCAACCAAGGGTCACTTGAACCCCATCTTCCTGGACCAACAAGAATATAGCCTTTGTTTTCACTTTTATACTGTTTGTTCAATAGATCAATCTCATCTGCCATCTCTTTTGTCTTTGCACTGTCAAAATGCTCTTCTCTTACATAGATAATATCTGTAACTCTATCTATCATCCCTGCGCCGAGTGCTCTCTGAGAATAAATAATTGAATCAGAGAGATCTATTTTTTCCCAATCAAGAGATTTATTATCAAGACTCTCAGTAACAGGTCTAATTTGAAGAAAATTAAATATTTTGTCCTCTCCATAAGGAACATCCATATTTACTGCAAATTCAATTTCTACAGCAGATCTCATCTCCTTTTGACAAATTTCAAGCAAATCACTTAGCATTTCAGCTAATGGTAGAGTATCGTATTTGAGTATATGAGAAAAGGTTATTATTTTACGTCCATCTTCAAAGTTATTATCAACGATTCTCTGATTGTTCATATCCCAGGTAGAGGCTACATAGTTCATATTCCTGAAATTTTTGGCGTTGTTAATTGTGAATTTTCCCAAATTAACTGCATCATTGATGGATGTTTTAAATTTTTCAGGTTTGAGATCAAGAGCGTACATCTCATTCTGTGTCTCATTAAGGGCCAAGGAAGGAGTTGAGAGTTGGAGTATGTGTTTTGGATGCTTTGGAGAGAATCTCAATGTTTTTCCTCCCTCAACAACAAGTTTTCCGAGGCCGAATGCTAGGTTAACTATCCCATCTTCTGATTTTTCAGAACCGATTGGATAGAAGTTAATGGATCTTGCAACACCGGATAGAGTGGGGAAGAAGTATCCGGAGTCTTCTGTTCCGCATACATCTTGAAGTACCACAGCCATCTTTTCCTCACTCAAAAGATTTGAAGTTGCCTGAATGTAAGATCTACTGGCCGAAAAATAGACTGAAGCATATACACTTTTTATTGCTTTACCAAGAAGTCTAAGCATTTGGTCTTTGTTCTTAGTAAGAGGAATCATATAAGTAGAATAAATTCCAGCGAAAGGTTGATAATGAGAATCTTCAAGCTTAGAACTTGACCTTACAGCTATTGGGCTGGTAGCATTATCAATAAAAACTCTTAGATCTTGGACAAGAGATTCTGGCAACCTTGAACTTACAAATTCAGATAATATCTCTTCATCGGATATGTCAGAATTAATAACATATTGAAGACCATTTACCTTAATAAAATCATCAAAATAATCCGTTGCAATTACAGCACTCCTAGGAATAAGTATCTTAATACCAGGGTATTTATTAAGCAGATTGTATTTCTGCAACATATTATTTATAAAGGCAAGTCCTCTGGCTTTACCACCCAGTGAGCCCTCTCCAATTCTAGCAAACCATATATATTTACTATATGTAGAGGGATCAAACCTAGCAACCACCCCGTGACCGAGTAGTATTCTATAGTCTACAATTGCCTGAACAATATATTTTCTTAATTGATCTGTATCTTTGAAATGGCTTTTATCAGCTTTTCGAATTTTTGAAGCGAGAGAGAAAAGTCCTCTTGAATACATCCATTTTGAAAGTCTGTTTCTTGAGCCGTGAAAGAGAAGAACTTCTTCAGGAATATCCATAACAATGTGCTGCAAATCTCTTAAATCTCGGGCCCTTCCTAAAATTTCACCATTTTCGAGATCTCTGAATACAAAGTCCCCAAAAAGAAACTCTTCACTAATGTAGTCGCTTAATTCAATAAGCAGTGTTTTTGAGTACTTCTGCAAAAAACCAACACCTAACTCTTTGGCAACGCCTCTCATACTCTCTTGAGATGATTGCATTAAGATGGGCATATGTGGGTTATCAAGCTTTATCATCCGACAAAGATCTACCCCTGCATCCATCTTCTCAGTATGTGATGGATCATTTTTATTTATAACAAAAGCTACATCTGAAATTATTCCAAGTAGATTTTGTTTGTATTTATCGTATAGCTCAACAGCCTCGGAGTAATTAGTAGCTAAGAGAATTTTTGGTCTGGCTCTTTTCCTTAACTTTTGCTGTTGTTCGTTAAGTGCCTCTTTAAGAAACTCCGCACTTTGCTGAAGAACAAGTTTGTACAAGGCGGGTAAATATGTAGAATAATATCTTATTGAGTCTTCAACAAGCAGAATCGCCTGTACGCCTGTCCCCAAAATATCATCGTCTGCATTTATTCTATCTTCAAATAATTTAATTATGGCTAGAATAAGGTCTGCGTTTCCTTGCCAGCTAAAAATATAGTCAATTCCAGATTTGTCCTGACTATCGATTATTTTATATAACTCTTTGGAAAAATGGGTTAATAATACGAACGGGATAGTTGTACCTCTCCTTTTAAGTTGCCTGGAAAACCGGAAAACATCCAATTCACCAACATTGAACATACTTATTATAAGGTCAAACTCGTGTTCTCCTGCAAGAATTTTTGCTGCTTCATTTGAAGATGTAACCCACGTAAATGAAGGCGGATTACTAAGGTTCAGATCTACGTACTCTTTGTATATCTGAACCTCAATCCTTCCATCTTCTTCTAGAGTATATGCATCATAGCTGCTGCAAATCATAAGTACTCTTCGTACCCTTCTTTGCATAAGATTTTTATAATTTATCCTTACGCTTTTTTGACTTATTTTGCTATGTGGCATATAAATACATTAAAACCTATTTTGTATAGTCATAAAATCCTTTTCCAGTTTTTCTGCCAAGCAGATTTGCCCTTACCATCTTTTTTAACAGAGGATGAGCTCTATATTTGGAATCACCAAACTCCTTGTAAAGTACCTCCATAATAGCAAGGCAAACATCGAGCCCGATTAAATCCCCAAGAGCAAGTGGACCCATTGGATGATTAGCACCAAGTTTCATAGCTTCATCTATCTCCTCTGCAGTTGCAACACCATCTGCTAAAATTGAAATACCCTCATTAACCAAAGGAATTAGTACCCTGTTAACAACAAATCCAGGTGCTTCGTTCACAGATACAGGTGTCTTTCCTGCTTTTATTGCTAAATCTGTAACATATTGCTGTACTTCGTCTGATGTCAGTTGACCTCTTATCACTTCAACAAGTTTCATTACGGGAGCCGGATTAAAGAAGTGCATCCCGATAACTCTTTCTGGCCTTTTGGTAGATGCTGCAATTTCTGTAATTGATAATGAAGATGTGTTAGATGCAAGAATGGTTTCAGGTTTACATAACTTATCAAGGATCCCAAAAACCTCTCTTTTTATCTCAATTGTTTCCAGAATAGCCTCTACAACAATATCTGCATCTGCACAAGATTCATAGTCAGTTGTTCCGGTTATTTGGGATAGAATTTTATCCATTTGCTCCTGTTGCATCTTTCCTTTTTCTACAAGTCTGGAGAGGTTTTTACGAATAATCCTCTCACCGGAGTCAAGTTCGGCTTTGTTGTATCCTTTCATTATAACGGATATACCCGCCTGGGCAAAAGCTTGCACAATTCCACTGCCCATTGTGCCGGTACCAATAACTGCTGCTTTCATATTTAACTGATTGAATTAATAATTATCTATTTTTAAATTCAGGCTTGCGTTTTTGGAGGAATGCCTCCATACCCTCTTTTTGATCCGATGTGCTAAAACAGCTTCCAAATAATCTGTTCTCTAGATTGGTAGACTCTTCAGTAGGGAAGTCTGTTGCATAATTCATTATCTTTTTTGATAACCTTACTGCAATAGGTGCTTTGGATGCAAAAGAGTTTGCCATCTGTAGAGCAGTGCTCATCAGTTCAGAGGGTTGTACAATTTTATTTACCAGTCCGATAGATAGAGCTTCTGCTGCATCTATTACCCTTCCGGAGAAAATCAATTCCTTTGCTTTAGCAGGCCCGATAAGCTTTGTCATTCTCACTGTACCTCCAAATCCGGGTGTAATGCCGAGACCCACTTCTGGTTGTCCGAATTTTGCATTTTCGGATGCAATCCTAATATCGCAAGAGATAGCAAGTTCACACCCCCCACCAAGGGCAAAGCCGTTTACAGCTGCTATAACAGGTTTTTCTGCCGTCTCAATTCTCCTAAAGAGGTCTGTTCCTCTTTTCCCGAAAGCCTCACCCTCTGCAGAGCTTAGGTTTGCCATCTCCTGAATATCTGCACCAGCAACAAATGCTCTTCCCTCTCCTGTTATGATTATTGCAAGTATTTCGTCGTCCTCTTCTGCTTTATCTAGTACAGCAGATAGTTCAGATAAAATTGTTGAATTTAATGCGTTTAGAGCAGATGGATTATTAATTGTAATAATACCAATATGATCCTCTTTATATAGTGATACAAATTGGAGATTCATAATGTGTTACTTTGTTTAGTTTGAACCATAAAGGTAACACTTTTGAACAATATTTCATCTACCATTAATCAAAGAGATTATGCGCCAGAAAATAAGATGGTGTAAAACAGATATATCAGACCTGAAATAACCATTGTAGCAGGAATTGTAAATATCCAGGCAGCAACAATATTCTTTGCGGTGGCCCATTTAACGGAAGCAACCCCTTTTGTAAGTCCAACACCAATTATTGAACCGGTTATTGTGTGAGTTGTACTTACCGGGATACCTCCAAGAGCTGTTCCAATAAGAGTTAGTGCTCCCGCTGTTTCAGCGCTAAAGCCCTGTACAGGTTTAAGTTTTGCAAGTCCATCTCCCAATGTTCGTATAACTTTCCATCCTCCTGTTATTGTTCCTAGTGCGATGACTGAATAGCAGGTTATAATAAGCCAAAAAGGTACATGAAATTCTCCGGTATTGTTGTAAAGATAATTATCAATAAATGAATTTGTTCCAGATACGCTGAAAAGAAGAATTGCTATTATCCCCATAGTTTTTTGCGCATCATTTCCGCCGTGTCCTAATGAAAATATAGCAGATGAAAAGAGTTGCATAACTTTAAAAACCCTTTCAACTTTCAACGGGTGCTTCCTCTTAAATATTAGCATTGTAAATGCCATTAATACGAAGCTTAGCACCGACCCAATAAGAGGGGAGAGAACAATGAAAAGAGCAATTTTGACTATTCCTGCAGCAACTAATGCATTGCTCCCAAATACAAACCAGGCTGGTCCTATCATTCCTCCAATTAGTGCGTGTGAAACGCTTATTGGTAAACCGTAATGGGTACACACCCATACCCAGACAACGGCTCCAATCAGGGCAGAAAGGATTAAAGGTGGAGTAACAATGTTTGGATCAATTATGCCTTTACCAATAGTGTTAGCTACGTGAATCCCAAAAATAAAATATGCGGCAAAGTTCCAAAAAGCAGCCCAAAGTACAGCCATTCCAGGGGATAGAACTTTTGTTGAGACTATTGTTGCAATGGAGTTGGCTGCATCATTCATCCCATTGAGAAAGTCAAACAAAAGAGCTATTAATATGGCTACAACTACTATTGTTAACATATCTATGCAAGTTTAATAATAATTGACCTTATACTATCTGCAATATCCTTTGCTCTATCCGTGGCATCTTCAAGACTCTGAACAATGTTTTTATTTTTAACCAGTTCAATTGCATCCCTCTCGTTTTGAAAAAGAAATGTATTGTACTCCTCGTACAATTCATCAACTTTATGTTCAATCTCCTTTATCTTTTTACATTTAATTAGAATTTCGCTGTTTTTCTTTGCAATATTTTCCAGCTCTTTTGCTATGTCGCTAACCAATTTAGCATCTTCAAGGATGGAATCTACGATGATTATTAGGTCTTTGGAAGGAGAGGCAGGTTTATACATAACAAATTTCCTTGCAGCATCGTGAATAAAATCCAGAAAAGTATCAATTTTTGATGCTAAAACGTGGATATCTTCTCTATCAAATGGTGTGACAAAAGTTTTGTTGAGTTCATCATATATTGTTGCAGCAATTTGATCGCCCTTTGTCTCTAGCTCCTTTATCCTCCTGTAGCTCTCTCTCTGAAGTTCGTAATTTGACTCAAGGTATAATCTTCTCAACTCCTCAGCGGCAGCCACAATGTTTTCTGTCTGAAGAATGTATAATGGGTAAAACTTTTTCTCTTTTACCACGAATAACTGGAAAAATCTATCAATTTTCATTTTTAAATGTTTTCGCAAAAATATAGCGGGATTTAGATTATTAAGAATAATCTAAGATTAAGAGGTGTAAAATTAACAAAAGCGTAACAAATATTGCTACGCTTATGTTAATCAATCTATTAAGAGGGGTCTAACTAATTAGAGTTAGACTTCTTTTTACAAACTTATCTAGCTCAACTCCTTTAAGCATCCCGTTTGATAATAATGCAAGATCACAGACTTGTTTAAGAAGGTCGTTCTCTTTCCCAAACGATGAAAGAAGATTTTTTCTAGCACCATTTATCTCTTCAATTTCTTTCTCAAGTTTGCTCTTATTCTCTTTGATTGCAACATCAATTTCCTCCTCCTTCTTCCCTTTGTTCTTCTCATTAATCTCTTGAAGTTCCTTTTCAGGAGCAGATATTTTTAACTCAAAATCACTAATATCATTTGACAAAGTTTCTGTTTTCAGTGCAAGAATCTTTTTTATTGCTGGATGATTATAGTTGACTATGATATTGTATGATTCAGGTAAAGAGCCATAGAAATTCATACCACCATTCATAGCTGACATCTCTCTGTATCGTCTCATAAATTCGCTTCTGGTGATGAGTACAGCAGGCTCTGTTTCTCCTAGGTTCTCAACACTAACACTATAATGGTTACCAGTTGGCAAGGCTGCTTCAAAAGCATTTGCAATATCTCTCTCCTCTGCTTGGGTTATTGCAGGCTTCTCCTTATCCTCTTTCTGGATGAGTTTATCAATATGATCCGAGTCAACTCTCATAAATGTTGAATCCTTAAATTTAGATTCAAGCAAGTTAACAAAGTGGGAATCAAGCTGACTATCAAAAATTAATACGTCGTAGCCTCTGTTTTTAGCACTTTCAATAAAAGAGTATTGTTCCTGTATCTCTGTAGCATAGAGGTATACGACTTTTTTATTTTTATCAGTTTGTTCATTTTCAATGAGCAATTTGTACTCATCATAACTGAAAAATTTGTTTTCAGAATTCTTAAGTAATGAGAATTTCTCAGCACGATCATAAAACTTCTCATCAGTAAGCATCCCATATTCAATGAATATTTTTAAGTTATCCCATTTCTCTTCTAAGGATTTCCTGTCATTTTTAAATATCTCTTCGAGCCTGTCTGCAACCTTCTTTGTAATGTGAGATGAAATTTTCTTCACATTCGAATCGGACTGAAGATAACTTCTGGATACGTTAAGAGGAATATCTGGAGAGTCAATAACACCGTGAAGAAGGGTTAGAAAATCAGGAACAATGTTTTCAACAGAATCTGTTACGAATACCTGATTGCTATATAGTTGAATTTTATTTCTTGAAACCTCAATTTTGTCTTTAATTTTTGGAAAATATAAAACACCCGTGAGATTAAACGGATAGTCAACATTCAGGTGTATGTAGAAAAGAGGGTCTTCTTGCATTGGATATAGCTCCCTGTAGAAGCTCATATAGTCTTCCTCTTTAAGATCCGCAGGTTTTTTGGTCCATAGAGGAGTTGGATTGTTGACAATCTTATCTTTTCCTGTTTCAACCTGTTTTCCATCTTTCCACTCAGTCTCCTTTCCAAATGAGATCTCAACAGGTAAAAATTTGCAATATTTGCTAAGAAGATAATTAATCTTCTCTTCTGTCGCATACTCCTTTGATTCGTCATCCAGGTATAGTATTATATCTGTTCCTCTCTCTTTACGTTTACCTTTTCCAATTTCATATGATGGATCTCCTTCGCAACTCCACTTGACAGGCTCAGCTCCCTCTTTCCAAGAGAGTGTCTGAATTTCAACTTTTTTTGAAACCATAAAAGAGGAATAAAAACCAAGTCCAAAATGGCCAATGATATTATTCAGCTGATCTTTATATTTGTCAAGAAATTCACCGGCACTTGAGAAGGCTATCTGATTAATATATTTATTTACCTCCTCTTCTGTCATTCCTATACCATTGTCGCTTATAGTTAATGTCCCTTTTTTTGGATCGGAAGAAACCTTCACTCTAAGATCGCCCGTTTCGCCTTTAAGTTCACCTGAAGAGGCTAATGCTTTTAGTTTTTGAGTAGCGTCAACGGCGTTTGACACCAATTCCCTTAAAAAAATCTCGTGATCTGAGTATAGAAATTTTTTGATTATTGGAAAGATGTTCTCGCTTGTTACGCCAATAGTCCCTTTTTGCATAATATCTATTTTTATTAAATTGATTAATATTATTATTGATGCTTTAAAAAATCAAAAGGCATACCATTATTAAAATGGATGCCTTACACTGACATTTAGTCATAAATTGTGTTATTTACTTACCATTATGTCAAGGATCATATTGTCAGTATGCTTCATTCCTTCAGATCCAATTAATCCAAGATTTCTAATTGTCTTTTCAATATCTTCCTCAATAATCCCATCATTGTCTGAGATACAAATATTATCTAGGGCCAGAATTGAAGATTGAACTGAAGATGATACTCCTGATGCAACTTTTAATGCGCATCCAACCTTTGCACCATCACAGACCATTCCAGTAATATTTCCAATCATATTTTTGATTGCGTAGGTTATTTGTTTGTAGTTTCCACCTCTGAGTAGCACTATCCCACAAGATGCACCTGTAGATGCAATTACACATCCGCAAAGAGCAGATAATTTACCTAAATAATGTTTAATATGAATTGCAATAAGATTGCTTAAAATCAACGCTCTAGCTAGTTCTTCTTTGGTTGATCCCAGCTTGTCAGAAGCTGCAATAACAGGCAATGTAACTGTTATCCCTTGATTCCCGCTCCCTGAATTGCTCATTGCCGGTAGAGTACTTCCCGCCATTCTAGCATCAGATGCCGCTGCAGTTACAGCCATTGAATAGGTGAGGAGACCTTCTCCAAATATATTATTGTGTATATTGTCCTTTATTGTCCTTCCAACTTGAAGTCCATATATATTTTTAAGACCTTCATCTGAAAGTGCTCTGTTCATAATCTCAGATTCGAGGATGAACTCTATCTCTTTAAAATTAACACTGTTAGTAAATTCCCAAATTCTTTCTACGGTAAGAGCATAATTATTATCAGAGTTTTTGTTGTCTTTTGTGTCATTTATATCACAACCGGATTGATCAAGAGAAAAGATAGTCTTATCATCAAAAATTATACTTGTAATTGAATCGTGATTATCTTCAATTATCACTTCTGCTTTATGATTACCAGACAGGCAAACAGCTTTTATAAAGAGTTTCTTGTTTGTGGTAGCTAAAGATATATTAACAAGATTGTCCGTTACCATCTTTTTTGCATTACTTATTGATACCTCATCAATCTCTTTGAGTACCTCCAGTTTGTATTCGCTTTTTCCACAAGTAACGCCCAGTGCAGCAGCTATATGAAGTCCAACCATCCCAGTGCCTGGCACCCCTACACCCATTCCATTTTTTAGGATATTTGCACTCACCTCTACATCAATTTTCTCAATTGCTCTCTGTAATTTTTTGATCTCTTCAGAGGCTCTGGCTACAGCTAAAGAGACAGCTACCGGTTCTGTACAGCCCAGGGCAGGTTTAACCTCCCTCTTTAATAGCTCAATGATTGAATTGTCGCTTATTCCAATCATTTTGTTTTCAGATTAGTTTCGTTAAAAAAATTAATAACCTGATTAATTAATGCATCAATATCAGATTCTCTTTTAATTGTCTCGATAGGGAATCCTAAAGTGACAACACTATAATTGCCTTTGTACGCCACACCTGCTGAAATATTGTTATCTGCATATCTGAATATAGTCCAAGCATCTTCTCCTCTCGGCTCAAGTCCATCAGGTGATTCAGATGTATACGAATATTGATTTAGAGTTGTGTGAAACGATAACTCCCCGCTAAATTTGTATGGACTTTGTACAGATTTAACATATCCTGTACGACTTGCGTGGTTTGTTCGCCATTCATATTTAAGTGTGTTTTGAACGAATTTTTTTGTGGTATCATCCATCTCTATACTATCCCAAACATCTGTTGCAATATATGATCCACTAATCAGGATATTTCCACCAACTTGTGAGTAGTCCTCTATCGCTTTGATAATGCCGGGAGTGAATACCTTAAAGTTTACTTTACCAAGACCTCTTCCTATTTTATATTGCCTCTGCTTTCCCATAATGAAATCAACAATATTATATGCCTTAAGATCTACAGAACCTTGTTCAACAGCTTCTCTGCTTGTAGAGACAAAACTATAACCCATTTTTGCAAAGGCCTGACCATGAATAGCAGTAAAGTCAAAAGTGTTTCCTGAAATAACCTTTGTCTCATAATCTCCATAAGATGCTCCAAAACCTGGAGAATCATCATCCATCCACGGAATCTCTCTTCTGAATTCATATTGACTTCCTATGTAAGAGATATCTTTTAAATAGGGAACTCCGTTATCATCGTAATCAGAAAATCCACCCATTGTTGTATCTGGAGTTGCAAAATGTGACGGTGCAGAGACTCTAGTGAAACCATTTACAATTAAAACAGTTCCTTTACTATCAGGAGCATTATATAGTGAGAGAATTTCTGATGGGAAGCTCTCGCCTCCCTTATTAATTGCTGTAACTTTAAAAGAATAAAGAGTTCCTTCTTCAATGTCTAGTGCAAGAGAGTTGCCCTCAACAACTCTGCCATTATCGAAACCTAAGTCACCTATACGTGTATACAAAACAAATTTTTCTGGAGAGGCAGTAGCTTCAAGAGTATCTTCAACACCTCGCCAGGTGAGGAGAGCAACATCATTATGAAGAGATGCAGAAAACTCTTTAACAGGCAATGGTTGTACAACATAATCTTTTCCAGCAGAAGCTGATAGATATTTAAGCATCCCCTTATATATTGCTCGAGATACTGTAAATCTGAACTCTGGGTCTAATCCGTATCTCATATCGGCAAGATTTTGATGAGATAGAAGCTCCAACAACATAGAGGGAATATTAGGTGAACGTGATTCTGAATAGGATCTGTCCCAAATACCTCTTCTTTGCCATAATGGTTCATATTTTGATTGTATATCATCAACTATTTGAGTCTGAATCATATCTGTTAGATATCGCCCTTCAATTCTATCTCTACCATCTGGATATTGATCTGAACCATTTGAACCTCTGGTGTAAATTCCAAGGGTTCCAATAATTGAGTCATTACGAGTTGTTCCGGCATCGGTATGAAATGCAAAAGCCAGATCAACCGGTATATTTAGTCCTTTCTCTTCAGGGTTAACAGTGGATCCTCCCGATATTACATTAACCCACTTTCCACGTGACATATAGTCATCATTGTAATCGTTTGCATTTTGATTAGGTGAGTAAATAGTATCAGAGAAACCAGCCCACTGAAGCCAGTATCTGGCACCCTCTGTGAATCTTGGATATCCGCTAATTACTGGCTCAACGTCCAAATTAATTTTTACTTTAGAAACCGGTTCTATGGAGGAGCTCTTAATATTTAATTCAGAACCATCTTCAGCAGGTTTCCTGGCTATGTTTCCAAATCCCCCACCAAATTTTACTGCATCAGCCGATACATATTCTCTTCTGCCCTCTGAAAAGTTACTCAATGATACATATTGATTTTCTGCTCCTTGTACAAAATGAAATGTGCCGAGATAGATCCAGGTACCACCTCCCATATTCTGATTAACAAAGAATGAGTTATCTCCAGACGAGTGATGTACTGTATACTTAGCTTTTGTAGTACTCCTTGGTAAGGTTTGGTAGGAGACATATACAGCATATTCACCTGTCTCCTTTATATGGGGAGTCCATATAGCACTACTTTCATCCTCTACTTTATCTGTGGTTCTAATTACTCTTGCAGTACCCATTCGAAATGGATTCTCTCCAGTCAGGTAAAACTCTTTAGGTGAAGCAAACCCAAGAGAATCTGTAACATTCCATCTTCTTGATCCTGTAATCTCTTTATATCCGGATCCTTCAATATCGTTATCTACAATTATTTCATTTAATTGAATATCTCTCTCTCGCGGCATCAGTACGTAAGCACCAGCGTTTTCAAGCATTGGAACAAGAAAAGGGAGTACATATGATTGAGTATACAAATCTTCAACAGTTTGGAATATTCTTGCCCTTTGCCACTCCCATCTCAGAAGTTTTTGTTCGTAATAGTAACCGTGACTTTGCCATAAAGCGATATGATTGCCTTTAAGTCCACTGGAAAAATCTATATGTGAATACACTTTGCTAACAAGCATATTAACTTTACTTCTCGGCTCTGTTTTTTTGTGGAATGATTGTGCAGATGGTTTGTAGGCTGGCGGAATAAAGTCCTCAATTGGTGATCTGGCCGATTCAATCCTTAAGGCCATTTTTTTGTATGGAGAGGGTATGTTGCTTCTTACAATTTCATATGTTTTGTTGACGGTCTCCTCTCTAAAAGGATATTCAGAAAGGGCAGAAGTAAAAGAAAGAGTTAATGTATTGCCACTTCTTACGGCTTTAGATACGGAGATTTTTCCAAGTACAAATGCCTGTTTTTCAAAGTAGGACTGGAGCGAGTCTGCAGCTGCTGTAAATTGTCTTGAATCTAACCTTTGTGCAATAAGAGAGATAGGGACTACACCACATATCAAGGTTAGAAGCAAGGTGGAGATTTTTTTCATATTGTTTAATTTGGAGAGCAAAAGTAATCATAAAAGAGTAAATTTGCATTATACCATAATTAATAAATTGACAATAATGAAGAGTACTCTAATTATGTTCACAGCTCTAGCTTTTTTAACGCTATCGTGCAGGAATTCCAGTTCTGGCAATGAGGTTGTATCTCTGTCACCTGAGGTTGATAGCAGAGGTTATATTGTTAATGTAGGGGAGTTTGCCCCTGATTTTGAAATTGAGTATCTTGATGGCGGACGTAAGATGCTTTCTGATCTAAAGGGAAAGGTCGTTATGATACAGTTTACTGCGAGTTGGTGTGGAGTATGCAGAAAAGAGATGCCTCATATTGAAGAGCAAATTTGGAAAAAACACTCCAATAATCCTGACTTTGTTCTTATTGGAATAGATTTTAAAGAGGATGCTAAAACTACAGAAAAGTTTGCCAAGGATATGAATATTACATATCCATTAACGATGGACGAAGAGGGGGATATTTTCTTTAAGTTTTGTGGCCCTGACGCCGGTGTAACAAGAAATATTATTCTTGACAGAGAAGGAAAGATAATTATGCTTACCAGACTATTTGATGAAGAGGAGTTTGCAAGAATGGTAAAGCTTATTGAAAATGAATTAAATAAAGCATCATCATAATGATTGGTAAAATATTATTGGCTAACTTGCCAACAAAAATTTCTAAACTTGAAAGGCTATCAAAAGAATGGGGTGTAAACCTTTATATTAAGAGAGATGATCAAACTGGCTCTGAAATTTCCGGAAATAAAATCAGAAAACTAGAGTATCTCCTAAAGATTGCACTTGACAATAATTGTGACACATTAATAACAACTGGTGGTATTCAGTCAAATCATTGTCGGGCAACCGCTGCAGCAGCAACTCTACTTGGGCTCAAATGCGAGCTTTTGTTAAGAGTGGGTGACCTTCCAAAAGTTGAGGGGAATTATTTTCTTGATAAATTATTTGGAGCAGGAATAAATTTTTGCAATGCAGATGAATATCGCGATTCTAGAGATGAAATAATGAGGGTGATTGGAGAGAGACTTGAGAAGGAATCGGGAAGGCGATGTTTTATTATTCCAGAGGGAGCCTCAAATGGGGTTGGTAGTCTGGGTTACTATGAAGCAATGAATGAAATTTTAACTCAGGAGAGAGAATATGGTGTTCGTTTTGAATCAATTGTAGTTGCTGTTGGTTCAGGAGGAACATATTCCGGTTTGTGCACTGCTAATAAAGAGATGAACCTAGGAAAAAGAGTCATAGGTTTTGCAGTTGCTTCAGACAGTGAGTACTTCGTGAATAAAATTCATATTTTAAATAACGAAGCTGCTGATATTGCTGGGTTTAAATCTGAATTTTCCCGGAATGATATTGAGATAATTGATAAATATATTGGAGAGGGTTATGCAATTAGCAGACCTGAGGAGTTAAGGTTTATAGCCGATATTGCTTCAAAAGAGGCTTTAATTCTTGATCCAGTTTATACCGGAAAGGCAATGTATGGACTATATAATGAAATAAAAGAGGGTAATGTACCTCAAGGGTCCAATCTCCTCTTTATTCATACCGGGGGTATTTTTGGACTGTTTCCTAAACAGGATCAGTTCATATTTTAATTATTTCATATATCCATATAGAATATCTTTTGGTGGAATAAATGTCTCTTTAACAGTTCGTGGACTGACCCATCTTATTAAGTTAAACTCTCCGCCTGCTTTATCGTTTGTCCCTGAACCTCGTGAACCGCCAAAAGGCTGTTTCCCAACGACTGCGCCTGTAGGTTTATCATTTATATAAAAATTTCCTGCAGCGTATTGTAGTTTTGAGCAGGCCTTAACTACCTCCATCCTGTCATTCCCAAACACAGCACCTGTCAGTCCATAAGGAGATGTTGTGTTACAGAGATCAAGTGTCTGCTCAACTTCTGAATCATCGTAAACATAAGCTGTCAAAACGGGTCCAAAAATCTCCTCCTCCATTGTTTTAAAATGAGGATCTGAAGTCTTTATCATTGTAGGTGAGATAAAATAGCCAGTCGACTTGTCGTAAGTACCACCAAATACTATCTCAGCCTTATCTGAATTCTTTGCGTATTCAATGTATGATACTATGTTATCAAAAGAGGCTTCATCAATAACAGCATTTACAAAGTTCAATGGATTTTCAGGACCTCCCATCTTTGCGCTTTGACTAAATTCAATCATATCTATTTTGACACTCTCCCATATGGATTCGGGAATGTACATTCTTGATGCAGCCGAACATTTCTGCCCTTGATATTCAAAAGCTCCGCTGTAAGCCCCTGCAGCTACTTCGTCGGCATTTGCCCCAGGAAGTACAAATATGAAGTCTTTTCCTCCTGTTTCACCTACTAACCGTGGATATGACTTGTAGTTTTCAAGATTGTTCGCAACGCTTTTCCATAAAGAGTTAAATGTGTTGTTTGAACCAGTAAAATGTATTCCGGCTAAATCAGAAGATGAAGTAATGATAGATCCTATTTTTGCTCCGCTACCGGGCAAAAAATTAACAACTCCCGGAGGAATTCCGGCTTCAATAAATATCTCCATTAAGTAGTAATTGGAAAGAAGAGCAGTAGTTGCAGGTTTCCATATAGTGGAATTCCCCATCATAACAGGTGACATATTAAGATTGGATGCAATGGAGGTAAAATTAAAAGGACTTACGGCAAAAACAATACCTTCCAAAGCTCTGTATTCCATTCTGTTCAGTTGATTGAAAGATGAGAGAGGTTGTGTTTTATATATTTCTGAAGCAAATGAGACATTAAACCTGAGAAAATCTGCTGTTTCGCATACTGCGTCAATCTCGGATTGGTAAATGTTTTTGCTTTGCCCCAACATTGTCGCAGCATTTAGTTTAGCTCGATATTTAACTGTAATTAAATCAGCTATTTTGAGCATTATTGAGGCTCTGGTTGTCCAGTTTTGTGAATTCCAATCGTTATGAGCAGATTTAGCAGCATCAATAGCCATTTTAATCTCTTTTTCTCCTGCCTTGTGATATATTGCCAAAGTATGACTATGCTTATGAGGCATAACAACTTTCCCTGTATTTCCAGTGAAAATCTTTTTTCCTCCAATTATTAGTGGAATTTCAATAGTAGTGCTACTTTGTCTTTCAATCTCTTTTTCAAGAGAGATTCTTTCGGGAGATCCGGATAAATACCCGAGAACAGGCTCATTTTCCGGTAATTTAAAGTTGTAAATAGAATTGTTCATTTAATTTTACATTTATAATTTTCAAATTTGATAAAGATGCAACAATTAAACAAAGAATTCGTTTAAATATTAGAAAGAAGATAGAATGAATCGGTTATTCGGTAGTTTTAAAAAGCATCTCTCTAAAGAGGAACGCGTATATGATGAGTGTCACAGGAAGTTGTATTATAC
>JAQVRQ010000001.1:72040-102525 GCA_028700975.1 Bacteroidales bacterium
TTAATAACAGGATGTCACAAATGGAAACTGGTGAGTATTATTCTCAAATACTAAACGAGCAGAGTTCTTATATCGAGAATTTGGCAAGCGAACTGGAGCCTGAACAGCAATATGGTGTTGAATCTGCTTTAAGGCAGTTGAGAGACGATGAAATTCCGTTGTCTCAACAACTTCCATCATCAATGAGCAGAAAAGAGCGAAGGGAGATAATTAAAGGCTATTATTCAACTAAACTTGATGGAGCCGAGAGACTTAAGGAGTATATACAAACACTTGTTGAGGAATAGGAATAGAAATTGAAATTATGCATAATTATAATATTTTCTTAATAATTAAAATTAAAAAATTAAAACAATGAAAAGAGTTTTTACACTTATTATAGCTGTACTTGTTACTGTCGTGTTGTCTGCTCAAAATTTTACTAGAAGCTATCCGGTATCTTCTTTTACAGGAATTAATGCTGGAGGAGTATTTGACATTACACTTGTGAAAGGCAGCAGTAATACTGTTACAATTACTTCAGATAAAGAGATATCACAATATGTTGAGGTTAAAGTTAAAAGCGGAGTATTGTATTTGAATCTAGACACAGATAAAATGCCAAACTCTATAAAGAGGAGAATGAAATATATTGAAGCAAATATTTCCATTAAGCAACTAGAGAAGATCTACCTTTCCGGTGCAGCAAGATTATCATCTTCAGGTCTGTTTAATCCAGCAACGTTTAAGGGAGACTTTAGCGGAGCTGTTGTTGCAAAGGGGTTAAATATAAACTCGCAAACAGCAACCTTTTATGCTAGTGGTGCTTCAAGAATTGATATCAAAGGGAAATTCCAATCTGTTAAATATGATATCTCAGGTGCCTCAAAAGTTACTATTGATCAAGATGCAACAGATGTAACACTTGGTGGTAGCGGTGCCTCTGTAATGGATTACTCGGGAAAAAGCACCATAGTAGATGTTTCCATTTCAGGAGCAACTCACGTTAGTATGAAAGGCTCTGCAACAACAGCAAATTTTGAAGCCTCAGGAGCATCAGTGCTTAACGCAGAAGACTTTATTGTTAAGGATGTTGATATTGAGGTTAGCGGTGTAAGTCAAGTTAGAGCAAATGTAACTGGTTCAATTTCTGCTGAAATTTCCGGTGGTTCTGTTGTTAATTATTCAGGTAGTCCTGTTGTCAAAAAAATTGAAACAAGTTCACAAGGTTCTTTCAAAAGAATTGGTTCTTCAAATTAAATAGCACAGAAGATTTTTCTTATCTTTATGAAATTTTTATAAAGATAGATGAAACAGCATAATTTACATAAAAACTCATTTGTTCTTGATTCACACTGTGATACACCAATAAGGCTACTAGCTGGTGTAGATTTAAACAAAAGAGGAGAGGAGGGGCATTTTGATTTTGTAAGGATGGAAGAGGGCGGTCTAAATGCTGCCTTCTTTGCCATTTATACACCTAATACAATTGAGCCTGATACTGCTACCAGAAGGGCAATGCAAATGATTGCAAAAACTTACGATGCAGTGGAAGCAAGTAAGGGAAAGGTATCTGTCGCTCTCGATGCTCAGGATGCCAGAGATAACTTTGATTCAGGAATATTATCTGTTTTTATGGGTATGGAGAACGGACTTCCTATTCAAACAGACCTAAGCCTATTAAGACTCTTTTACGATTTGGGGGTTAGATATATGACCTTAACACACTCTGGGAATAACGAAATATGTGATTCCTGTGCAACAAAAGAGAAGAGGTGGAACGGACTAAGTCCATTTGGCATTGAGGTTGTAAAGGAGATGAACAGATTAGGTATGCTTGTAGATGTATCTCATATTTCAGATGATTCTTTTAAAGATGTAATTAAATATTCAAAATCTCCAGTTGTTGCAACTCACTCTTGTTGTAGAGCTATAGCTAACCATCCAAGGAATCTTACAGACGAGATGATCAAAGAGATTGCCTCTACCGGAGGAGTTGTTCAAATTAATTTCTATCCCCCATTTTTAAATAGTGAATATGCAGAAAAATTTTGGCCTCTGTGCGACGCTTTTGAAGAGGCAGAGAAATTATGGAAAGAAAATCCAATAAAATATAAGGAGGATTATGAAAGGGCAAAAAAGGAAATGCTTGCCTTAAAAAGGCCATCTTATAGAGAGATTGTGGATCATATTGACCATGTTGTAAAACTAGTTGGTCCCAAGCACGTTGGGATAGGTACTGATTTTGATGGAATTGAGGTTGCCCCTGAAGGAGTTGAAAGTGTAGATAAGCTATCTGTCATTACTGATGAACTTATAGAGAGGGGATATTCGGAAGAGTCAATAAAATTAATACTTGGTGAGAATTTTTTACGATTACTTGAATAAAATATGGAAAAAATTGCACTTGTGACAGGAGCTACCTCCGGAATAGGAGAAGCTATAGCTTATGGACTTGCAAAAGAGGGCTATGACTTAATTATAACAGGAAGAAGAGTAGCTCAGCTATCAAGAGTAGCAAAAAAAATTCAGAGTGAGTTTAAAACCAAAATACTCTCTCTCAGTTTTGATGTAAGAGAACTTAATCAAGTAGAACACTACTTGGGTTCATTGCCTGATAAGTGGCAATCTATTGATCTGCTGGTAAATAACGCAGGTCTTGCAGTTGGCCTTAACCCAGTTCAACAGGGAGTAGTTGATGATTGGGAACGGATGATTGATACTAATTTAAAGGGCCTTTTGTATGTATCAAAAATTGTATCAAACTTAATGATTAAGAGAGGAAGTGGCCATATAATAAATATTGGATCTATTGCAGGAAAAGATGTTTATCCTAACGGTAATGTATATTGTGCCACAAAGCACGCTGTAGATGCATTATCCAGAGGTATGATGATGGATATGCATAAGCACAATATTAAGGTTTCACAGGTATGTCCAGGTGCTGTAGAGACCGAGTTTTCAATGGTTAGATTTAAAGGTGACTCTGAAAAGGCATCAAACGTATACAAAGGATTTCAACCATTAATTGCAAAAGATATTGCAGACGTTGTACTTTTTGTGGCAAAAGCTCCTTCTCACGTAAACATAAGTGATGTGACTGTAATGCCAATTGCTCAGGCAGGTGTATCAATAATTGATAAAAAGATCTGACTTTTCTATAACCAACCGGCCGTTTTTAGTATTTCGTCTACTTTATGGGCGTTTTCTTCTCTGTTTTTATCATTTCTGTTTGAAAAGATCAGGATCAGAATTTGCTGCTCAGGGTATCTTGCAGCATATATCTGAAAACCTCCATTATCTCCTGTATGATATACTTTTACAGGATAATCATCTCTCTCTTCAATAAACCATCCATAGCCGTAAGAATTTCCAGGTAAATCGGGGATATTAATTTTTGGTGTCTGAGCCTCTTTAAGGCTCTCTTCACTAACTAAAATATTGTTTCTCAATGCAATCTCCCATTTTACAAATTCCATTACAGATGTGTAAATACCACCATCTGCCTTGGTGGCAAAGAAACTCTCCTCACCATAGTCAAACTCTTCAAATTTTCCGGTCTCCTTGTTTTCTAAATATCCTCGTGCCATTCTGGGTATAAATCGACCCTCTTCAAAGTAAAGACTTTCATCCATTCCGGCAGGATTAAACACCTCTTCTCTTATAAAAGATTCAAATGGCATTCCAGAGGCCATTTCAACTATTGAGTACATTAATTGAAAAGTGGGGTTCATATACTCATAACCTTCTCCCGGTTCAAAATTTAGCCCTTTTAAATCTGCAATATATGAGTAAGATTCAACGTCAGTTGCACTTAAAACAAAATCTCTATCCTCTCTGTTTCTTGAATCAGGAATACCTGAAGAGTGTGATAGAATATGTCTAAGAGTTATTTTTTCAAAAAAATCTGCTTTGAAATGTGGGAACCATTTTTTAAGGTTATCATCTAACGATAACTTTCCCTCCTCTGCCAACATTATAAGAGCAATTGCAGAAAATTGCTTAGAGACTGAGGCTATATTATAAAATGTGTTTTCATCAGCTGTTAATCCGGTGTTCATATCCGACACTCCGTAGCCCTTTGAAAAAATGATCGAGTCATTTTTTAATATTAATACAGATGCCCCTGGCTCGTTTGAAGGGTATTGAGATTGAAATAGAGAGTCAATTTTTTTGCTTACATATTCTGAACCTGATGAGTTTTTATCTGAACAAGAGGAGATCATAATTAATATGGCTATTGTTAATACTAAGTTCTTCATAATAAATTTATTTAATCTATTTATTTCAATATTGGTAATATTGTAACATAATCATTAATATATCATATATACAGATATATAATAACTCAGATATTTAGTTCAACTCTCATTGTTCTTCTAAGAAGATCAATTGCGGAAGAGGAAAATCTAATAATATTTCTCTCCCTATCTCCTGAAAAAAGATATTTCTGAGTAATTAAAATATCAGGACCTGAAACTGCAACCCAAATTGTTCCGACAGGTTTCCCTGGAGCTCCTCCCTCTGGTCCGGCAATTCCGGATGTCGCAATACTCCAGTCAGAATCAAAAAGTCTTTTTGCTCCGTTTACCATAGCTATAACACACTCCTTACTAACAGCTCCATACTCTTCAATTATGCTTTTATCAACGCCAAGGATATCTGTTTTTGCAGAGTTATCATATGCGACAACTCCCCCTTTTAAAATTGAAGAGGAGCCAGGAATTGATACTAACATACGGCTAATATTCCCTCCCGTACACGATTCTGCTAGAGAAAGAGTCTCTTTTCTTTCAGAAAGTGCTTTTGAAACAACAGATTCTAATGTATCCTCTTCTTCACCATATAATGAAATGCCAAGTAATTCTTTTAGTTGTTTTAATTGAAGATTCAAACCATTCAGATTATCTCTTTCCTCTCCATTATAGATTGAGAGTCTAAGTTTTACTCCTTTTGCGGGATTTGGTAAGTATGCTAGTTTAAAACCGGATGGTAAGTTATCCTCCCAATCTGAAATTTTTACTGCAAGCTCCGATTCCGGAATACCATAAGTATTAACTGAACGGTGAATAATTGTTTCGCAATTTTTTAGTAAGCTTACTATGTTAATCACTTCATCCATAAGATATTGCATCTCATACGGAACGCCGGGAAGTGAAAATAAAAGCTTCTCACCAATCCTAAACATCATTCCGGGTGCTGTGCCGTGTCTATTTGGGAGAACTGTGCAGTTTTCTGGGACTAACGATTGATCTCTATTTAGTAAAGAGAGCTCAATACCTCTTTTTTTACATATACCTTCAATTATTTCTAATTGAGTATTGTCATAAATCATTAATTTACTCTCAGATATCTTTGCAAGTACCTTTTTTGTAATATCATCTTTTGTAGGTCCGAGTCCCCCTGTAACAATAACTATATCACTGGTCTTTAGTGAATTATTTATGACCTCTTCAATTGTCTCTTCATCGTCTCCAATTGAATGATGATAAATAACCTTAACTCCTGTTGAGTTTAGTGCTGAAGATATATAGGATTTATTTGTATCTACAATTTGGCCGATTAGTATTTCGTCTCCAATTGTACAAATAGATGCCTTTAACATACTGTACTATTTTTATTCAGGTATTTGAGGATTTTACGAACAAAACAGGGCCCGTTGTATATAAATCCTGTATATATTTGAACAAGACTTGCACCTGCATCAAGCATCTCTTTGGCCTGTGCGGGTGTCATTATTCCTCCAACACCTATTATTGGAAGTTGACCGCCTGTTTTCTCGCTGATATATCTCACCATCTCTAAACTTCGTTTAAACAAAGGAGCCCCACTTAACCCCCCGTCACCAATAGATTCTACTTTATCCTTATGTGTTTTAAGATTTTCTCGGGAGATTGTTGTGTTAGTTGCTACAATTCCATCAAGACCTGATACAAGAATCAATTCAATAATTTCATCTAGCTGATCATCAGATAGATCTGGAGATACCTTTAGAAGAATTGGGCGATAATCATCAAAGTATTTTCTCAGAAGTGTTAGCTTATCTATTATCTCAGATAACGAGGTTATATCCTGAAGCTTAGTGAGACCCTTTACATTTGGACAAGAAACATTGACAACAAAATAGTCAACAAAATCGTATAGCTGGGCAAAACTCTTTTCATAGTCCAAAGGAGCCTGTTCATTGCTGCTTGCAGTGCTTTTACTGATATTTCCTCCAATGATTACTCTGGGCTTAACCTGTTTAAGTTTAGTAACTATATGTTTAACACCCTTGTTATTGATACCCATTCGATTAATTATGGCCATATCCTCTGTGAGCCGGAATACTCTGGGCTTAGAATTCCCCGGTTGTTCATAAGGTGTTACAGATCCAATCTCAATAAAACCAAAACCAAAGTCTGATAGTGGATTATAGAATTCAGCGTTTTTATCAAATCCGGCTGCCATTCCAACAGGATTTGGAAATTTTATTCCAAGAACCTCTCTTTCAAGCGAAGGGGAGGAGTAGTGAAAGAATGCCCTTACTAGGTATCTTGAAAATGGAATGAATGAAAGTATCAGAAGCATTTTTGCCACAATTTTGTGAACTGTTTCTGGATTAAACGAAAAAAGCAGGGGTTTAAAGAGTATGCGGTACATCTTCTAAATGTTTACGCAAAGATATAAATTATAACCCCGACTAGCCAACTTTACCTGGAGTAATATCTTCAAAAGTGTTATCGTTAAAAACTAATAATATCCTTTTGAGAATCTTCTTTCGCCGTCCATCCTCCGAGATTGGTTGATTTATGAAATTCTCAGAGGGTTTAAGAGTGTCAAAAGAGGATGTAACAGACTCTTGGTGAGAGAATAAACCTATATCTTCATTAGTTTGGTCATTTACTTCAACTTGTGAAATTTCTCTATTTTGATCTTTGTACATCTTTCCCTTGCCTGTAATCAACCAATCAGCACTTAGGGTAGGGAATTTCAAAAGTAGTTTATGAATAAAATCAAATCCAGGTTTATTCCTTCCAGAGAGAATATGTGAGAGGCCAGATCTCTGAATGTTCATTATCTCTGCTAAACGAGCAGGAGAGAGCTGCTCTACCTCTAAAAATTGCTGTAAACGATATTTCATTGTTGTAAACTTCTGCTAATACAAATGTAATAATAATATAGTTCACAAAAGTAACCTGAGAAGAAAATACAACTGTAACCATTTTAAAGATTATTATGGGTAATAATAATAATAATAGGCGATTATCAAAATTTATAGAATAATTACGATATTTATACAATTAATAGAGATTGCTATTTTTAAAGCCTAGGAAATCAACTTAATAAATGCTATAAAAAGTTGTTTTTTTGAGTTATTTATATGAATTATGTAATATTCTACAATAATCAACTATATTTTACTTGATATGACTTAAGTAAGTAGCTGGCAAACAATCATATAAATAACAATAAATCCACTAATAGACAACATCTATGCTCAATAAGATAGCTCCAGAAAGATTTGTAGTGTAATTTAATAGAATGGTTACATATGTATCATTAACCGATTATTAATTAGTATTACATATGTAAACACATTTTCAAATTTGAACTATTTTTAACTAAACCCATAATTGTATAGCTTTGCAAAAAATAATTGATTGTGGAGCCTGAAATTAGAATACAAGACTATACCTACATATTGCCCAACGAAAAGATTGCGAAATATCCATTACCATCAAGAGATGATTCTAAAATTTTAATTTTTAAGAATAACTCTATTGTTGAGTCAAAATTTTCAAATCTCGCAGAGTTTATACCTAAAGATTCTTTTATGGTTTTTAATAATACCAAGGTAGTTCCTGCAAGATTGTTATTTAAAAAAGAGAGTGGTGCTCATATTGAGATATTTTGTGTTGAACCTAAAACTCCTTCCGATTATGCAAGAGCTTTTGAGACTACGGAGTGCTCTATTTGGAAATGTGTAATTGGTAATAGTAAAAGATGGAAGAATGATGTTATCCAATTTGACCATTTAGGTGATCTTGAGTTAATAGAGTATGGACTGAGTGCAAAGAGGCTATCAAATGATGGAGAGACTTCTGTAGTTGAGTTTACTTGGAAAGGAGGACTCTCTTTTGCTCAAATAATGGAGTTATGTGGAAAGGTACCAATTCCACCATATCTAAATAGAGAATCTGAAGAATCTGATAAAGAGAGATATCAAACTTTGTATGCAAAATTTCGTGGATCTGTTGCAGCACCTACTGCTGGTCTCCATTTTACAGATAGCGTTATGAAAACCCTTGATATTAAGGGTATCGAAAGAGAGGAACTATCTCTTCACGTTGGAACAGGAACATTTAAACCTGTTAAAAGTGAGATGATTAAAGATCACTCTATGCATACAGAGCCATTCTCTGTTTCGTTACCTTTCTTAAAAAGTTTGATATCCAATATTGGCAAAAAAAGAGTTGTCTCAGTAGGAACAACATCTGCAAGAACTTTAGAAAGTCTATATTATATAGGTATAAAATGTTTAAATGGAGGAGCTCCTGAAGATATTGAGCAGTGGGAACCATACAATGTTGATTGTGATGTTTCTGCTAATGATTCAATAACAGCTCTATATGACTGGATGGTAAAAAATAGTGTTCATAAGCTTGAGGGGAAGACAAGAATAATCATTATTCCGGGTTATTCGTTTAAGATTGTTGACGCTTTGGTCACCAATTTTCACCAACCGGCTAGTACTTTGTTACTTCTAATTGCTGCACTTATCGGTGATAGATGGAAAGATGTTTATGATTATGCTCTAAATAATAATTTTAGATTCTTAAGTTATGGGGATAGTTCACTTCTATTTAGAGATTAATCCATATTCCATAAGTTTATGTGCCCAGTTAGAGAGGAGTGGGCCAGAATATCCAATTGATGGTAAAATATTACCAATCTGTTGACCTGCTATCTGTAAATATCTTTTTTCACCGGTTAATTTGAATAACTCAATCATAACACCGGCAATTACTGAATTTGCCGAAGGTTTTATCAAATCTATGTTAGATTCTCTTTTAAAGGGAACTACAGGTAAATCTGCGCTTTTCTCAGATTTGCTGAACATACCATTTTCAGGTTTGTAAAAATTATCAATTACAAAGTCAAGATATTTAATTGCGATCTCTTTGAACTCTCTCTTTTGAGTGTTTTTATATAATTCTGCAGATGAGTCAATAAAGGCTGCGTAATCAGATAGAAATCCAAATCTACATCCAGTTGCACAGCAGGTATACCTTAATAGTCTACCCTTGGAATTTATGTTGTTATTTATAATATAGTCAAACAGCGAAATTGCATCTTCAAGAAGGTCTTCGTTTTCCAAATATTTTGATGATATAGTAAGAGCTTTTATTAATTGAGAGTTATATGAGGTTATTATTCGGGTATCTTTCAGGTACCCTCTATGTTCTTTTCTTCGTGCTCTTAGGCTCTCAAGCTCATCTCTGGTAATTATGTGATAAGTATCGGAATTCCTTACAGGGCTCTGTTTACTACTTTCGTTTTCTCTTGTATCTAGACCAAGAGCCACAGAGATTTCTTGGTATCTAGATGGAAATAAATGCTCAAGTTCTTTAAGTGAGCAAGAAAAATAGACTGAGAGGTTTGCATTGTCAGAAATTGTAGTGTTACTATAATATCCTCCGGATGGACTTAATAACTCTCTATTAACGAAATTATAAATATGAAGTACAGTCTCTCTGAAAGATTCTCTTCTAAACAGATTCCAAGCTGCTGAGTATAAAATCATATACTGACTATTATCCTCTAGGGTTTTTTCGTATAGTGGTTCCCTGCAAGTATAGTCTTCGGCTTGTCTAAAAAATCCTCCATCTATTGGGTCAAATAGTGGTGAAAACTGAAGGTCTTCCAGTAAAGATATTATTGAATGTTCAAGCTCTTTATCTGGAAAATGTTTTAGATATTCAACAATGGTATAGAGACTTCCTGGATTAGGAGTATAGGGTTTAAAATTTTTTATAAAGTCTGATTTAAAAATTGTTTTATGCCAGTTTTTCACGTAGTTATGAAGAGTGGTTAACTCATCTTTAGGCTCTTCTGCAATATCTGTTATAATACCAGAACTCTTTGTCCTATGGGATAGTTCGTCAGCAAGTTTATCCAGTAGTTCTCTTTTGTTCAATTTTGCGTTGAGAATTGTATTTGTTGTAATAAGAAACTTTTTTGGATCTGTTTCAGATGAGCAAAGAATAGGTCTCCTGTCCGGCATTATAAATAGATTCATAGGGCCGTATGAATAGTCGTTATTGAGAAGAAGCATATCTAGAGCGACCAGAAAGGATTCGGGATTATCGTCCTTGTCTTCAACGATACATATAAAGTTATCGTTTAATAAAGAGGCAACTTCATTATCTGAAAATAATTTAACAGAGCCCTCTCTAACCTTTACGTTACTCATATATCCTATATGAAGAAAAATTAATTTATCCTCCTTCTTGGCTTCTGAAAGAAGTTCTGCAGTTAGGGTATAGTTCCATTCAATACCCTTTCCTGAGAGAAGCTTTATATATGGAGAACAAATCTTGGACATTATTTTTTTAAATTTGTGTAAATATAATTTTAACAGGCTATGAAAAATGAAGTAAGTAAAGTTCAAAAAAGATCACTTTTAGATCTGTTTGAGGAATCCGTTGCCAAATTTTCCGAGAATACTTTTCTTCTTGAAAAAAAGGATGGCGAATTCCGCCCTACTTCCTATTCTAAAACCAGATTGCTTGCACAACAATTTGGTGCAGGCCTTTGTTCACTTGGCCTTAAAAAGGGCGAGAATGCTTCAATTCTTGCAGATGGATGCAATCTTTGGATTATTGGTGAACTTGCAATTTTTTATGCTGGTGGTATTAATGTGCCCCTCTCAGTTAAACTAGAAGAGAGTTCTGATCTTGCGTTCAGATTAATACACGCTGATGTAGTCTTAGTTCTGGTTTCTGAAAGACAACTACCTAAAATTAGATCAATAAAAGATAAACTTCCTCTTCTTAGACAGATTATTGTATTTGAGCCAACTATGCCACTTGAGGAAGGGGAGTTAAGTTCAGCCGAGGTTTTTAAAGTTGGAAAAGAGTATCTGGAAAACAATTATTCAGAATTTATTGAGATTGGACGTAATATACAGAATGAAGATATTGCTACAATAACCTACACTTCAGGAACAACTGCAGATCCTAAGGGGGTAGTTCTTACTCACAGAAATTATACTGCAAATGTCGAACAGTCTCTTACTTGTATGACAATACCGGAGGGTTATAAAAATTTTATTATTCTACCGCTTGACCATTGTTTTGCACACGTAGTTGGATTCTACATTATGATTGCAAGAGGAGCAATTGTTGCAACTGTGCAGCAAGGAAGGAGTGCAATTGAGACTTTAAAAAATATTCCATTAAATATTCAGGAGGTTAAACCAAACCTTATTCTTTCTGTCCCTGCACTGGCAAAAAGCTTCAAGAAGAATATTGAAAACTCCGTGAAGATTAAGGGAAAACTTACCTGGACAATATATCAATTTGCCTTAAAAATAGCCTATGCTTATAACGCCGATGGTTGGAACAGAGGTGATGGATGGAAAATTATTCTCTATCCAATCAAGGCACTTTTTGACAAGATTTTATTCTCAAAAGTTAGATTAGCAATGGGAGGAGAGTTGGATTTTTTTGTTGGAGGTGGAGCATTACTTGATAAAGAGCTACAAAAATTTTATTATGCAATTGGAATACCAATGTTTCAGGGGTATGGCCTTTCTGAGGCAACTCCCGTAATTTCTACAAATACTCCGGATAAACATAGATTGGGCTCTTCTGGAATACTTGTGAAACCGTTGGATATTAAAATTATTGACAATGAGGGTAATGAACTTCCTTTGGGCCTTTCTGGAGAGATTGTTGTAAAAGGGGAGAATGTTATGGCTGGATACTGGAAGAATCCAAAGGCAACTGAGGAGACAATTAGGGACGGTTGGCTCTTTACAGGTGATATGGGTTATATGACTAAAGAGGGCTTC
Source organism: Bacteroidales bacterium (assembly GCA_028700975.1). Lineage (GTDB taxonomy): Bacteria > Bacteroidota > Bacteroidia > Bacteroidales > UBA932 > Bact-08. The sequence goes on from JAQVRQ010000001.1 coordinate 84,078, forward strand.
CTCTATGTTAAAGGTAGGTTTAAGAGCCTGTTAATTGGTTCTGATGGTGAAAAGTATGCACCCGAAGAGATTGAAGAGATGCTTGTCTCAAAGTCATATATTATTCAGCAGATAATGCTTTATAATAATCAATCTCCCTATACAATTGCAATTATTACTCCTGATAAAAGTTCAGGACTTGAGGGTAAGGAGCTAATTAAGGCTGTGTGGGATGAAATTGCTAAATTCAAGAGTAAAGGGGTTTATGCAGGTATCTTCCCAGAAAGATGGCTCCCATCTACCTTCATATTAACTACCGAGCCATTTAGTGAACAGAATAGGATGATTAATTCAACTATGAAAATGGTAAGAGGTAAAGTAGAGGAGAGGTATAGAGAAGAGATTAAATTTGCTTACACACCAGAGGGTAAGGACATTTACAATAAATATAATATGTTATGATTGTTAAGAGCAGACTATTTGTAATATCTCTTTTGCTCTTGATCACTTCAATTCTCACTCTCGGTTATTTTTGGTTACCATCTCCCAAAGATTCAAGTAGCAAATCATTCTCTGCAATAAGAGTTTCTGAAGATATTAGAGTTATTAGCAGAGAACCTCACTCGGTTGATAATGCTGAGGCCCGAGAGAGGGTTCGGTTATACCTTTCTGAAAGGTTAAAAGACATTGGTTTTCATACTGAAGTTGAATATTACGATACCATAGGGAATGTTTATGCAACCCTTCCACCAATCTCTTCACATCAAGGAGATACTTCCTCGTATGTTTTACTTATGGCACATCTTGATTCAAGGTTTGCCAATATGGTAAACGAAAGATTGCATTACTCCTTAGGAGCAGCAGATGATGGTTATGGACTGGGGGTAATTCTTGAATTGGCAAGAAATTCTATTGAGTACAGAGAGCGATGGTCTCAAGGGGTAAAGATTCTGTTTACAGATTCTGAAGAGAAAAATTTGGAGGGTATGAGGATGGCTCTTAAGTATCGGAGTGATTTTCTCTCAGATGTAGGGCTAATTATTAATTTAGAGGCTAGGGGAGTGAAAGGCCCTGCCCTGCTTTTTGAAACATCTCCTGGTAATAGCAGAATCATGGAGTTGTATAGAGATGCATCGATTCCGGCGGGTTACTCTCTCTCCTCCTTTGTTTACGGAATATTGCCAAATTATACAGACTTCTCTCTAATTAAAAACGAGTTTGCAGGGATTAATTTTGCTGTAATTGACAATCTTGATTATTACCATACAGAACTAGATAATTTTGAAAATATTTCTCTTTCTTCAATACAACATTATGGAGAACAATTAGCTCCTATTGTTAAGAGTTATCTTACCGAAAAGAGATATTCAGATTTAAATTATATGAAGGCAGGGGAAGATCTGGTTTTCTTTACTATTCCATTTATTGGTCTTGTGAGTTTTACATCGAATGGATATCTATTCCTAAATATAATTATTATGCTTTCATTCATTTTGAACGTTATTTATCTTATTAAAAACAAGAGAGTCTCCTTAAGAAAGTGTTTAATATCATCCATTATAATATTTTCAATTACACTTATATTAGCCATAATTGGATTTCTTGTTTCACAATTTCTTGCTCTAATCAATAATGCAGATTATAAATTTATTGCACTTGCTCATTTGAAGTATGATAATATACTCTCCATATTGGTTTTTGTCATATCATTTATAATTATCTACTTAGCTTATAAGCGGTTAATATCTAGTGCTATTTCCAGTAAAATTGATTTCCAAGTTGCTTCTGAATTTCTTCTTTTTATAATCTCACTAGTTTCCTTCATCTTTATTAGAGAGAATTTTTTCATACTCATACCACTTATATACTCGCTTTTATCTCGTTCTTCGTATAATTTTAAACAGGGATGGGTTTTGATTTTATTGCTTTCAATATTATTGCTTTTAATAACAGTTCCATTTGTCCATACGATATATTTAGCACTTTATACTGGTGCAATCTCCATCCCTTTAACAATAATGGTTTTAGTATTCTTTGTGTTAATTCCATCTATACACAGAGTTAGTACAAAACTTGCTAAATCGGATTAATATTTTGTAACTTTGTTAAAAATAAATTGAGTTGTAATGACAGAGGATAAGTATGCAGATATTCGACCCTACAACGACCAAGAGTATGATGCAGCCTTGGCAAGAATTTCAGAACACCCTGTACTTTTAAAGATATCGGCTTTTCTTTTTCCGGGAAAGGAGCCTACGTTACTGAGCAATCTTGTCTCCAGTGTTAAGAATGTATTTGAATTTCAGTCAAAAGTAATGCTTGTTGCAATAAAGAAGATACTGGATGACACTACAACTAAACTATCCTATTCTGGACTTGAAAAACTCAATAAAGAGAAACGTTATCTTTTTATTTCGAATCACAGAGATATTATGCTCGACTCAGCAATTTTGCAAGTGATTCTATTTGAGACAGGTATGAGTACCTCTGAGATGGCGGTAGGGGATAATCTTGTAACAGACCCTCTTTTGGAAGATATTGCAAGGGTTAATAAGATGATAAAGGTTGTTCGTAGTTCTAATGCCAGAGAGATGTATGCTTCATCTATATTGCTTTCTGAATATATTAGAAATAAAGTTTCAAATGAAGAGAGTTCTGTATGGATTGCCCAAAGAAACGGAAGGACAAAAGATGGTGTTGATATTACAGAACAGGGTTTACTAAAGATGCTTGATATGAGTGGAACAGGTGACTTTTCAAAGGATTTTGGAGAGCTTTCAATTGTGCCGGTATCTGTATCATATGAGTATGAGCCTTGTGACATACTTAAAGCAAGAGAGATATATATTAGCAGAAGACAAAAATATATTAAGAGTGAAGGAGAGGATCTGAATAGCATTTTAACAGGTATAATGCAGTTTAAAGGAAATATTCATTTCAATTTCTGCGATACCATTAATTCAGAGGAGCTGGAGTCTTGTTCCTGTATGGAAAAAAATCTGCGCTTTAAAGCATTAGGAGATATAATGGACAGAAGAGTTAACTCAACTTACCATTTATGGCCAAATAATTATATTGCTTATGATATGTTAAATGGTTCAAGTAAGTATTCAGATAGATACTCAAAAATTGAAAGGGATAAATTTGAAAAATACGTCTCTTTTAAAATTGCTGATTTTGAGGGTGATGTTGATGAAATAAGAGAGATATTTCTCTTAATATATGCTAACCCTCTACTATGTAAAGAGAAATCAAATTAGAAAGTGTAGCAATTTGCTTATAAAACGAAATTAAACCTTGCCAACGGCAGGGTTTTTTATTAACAGCTAAATGTTGTTTAAAGGTAATAAAATTCATAAATTTGCATAATTTGAACTAAGCCTTATAAAAGTAAAAAAACATATAATTATATGGATAAATTGATCTCTATTCAGGAAGCCGCTTCCCGGGTTAAAAGCGGAATGACATTAATGATTGGAGGATTTCTTACAAATGGAGGTCCTAATAATATTATGGATATTCTTGCAGAGTCAAATCTTAAGGATTTGACCATAATTGCTAACGACGCGGCATATCCCGACAAAGGACTTGGTAAGCTCATTGCCAAAAAGATGGTTAAAAAAATTATAACCTCGTATATTGGGTCAAATTCAGCTGCAATTGATCAGATGAATGCTGGTGAACTTATAGTTGAGTTTTCTCCTCAAGGCACTTTGGCAGAGAGGATTAGAGCGTGCGGAGCAGGCTTGGGAGGAGTTTTAACACCTACAGGTGTAGGAACTGTTGTTGAGGAGGGAAAGAGAGTAATTGAGATTGATGGTAAAAAGTTCATATTAGAGATGCCTTTAAAGGCCGATATCTCTTTTCTTAGAGCATCTATCTCAGATGAATTAGGTAATCTTTATTATAAAGGGACAACAAGAAATTTTAACCCACTCGTTGCAATGGCTGCTGAATTGGTTATTGTGGAGGCCGAGGAGATTGTTAAGACAGGTTTTTTTATTCCTGAAAATGTACATACTCCTGCGATTTTGATTGATAATATTTGTAAAATTCAATAAATATATTTTTATGGCTAAAACTGCAATGATAAGGGTACGTATGAGTTCCCACGATGCACATTATGGTGGAAATCTGGTAGACGGAGCAAAGATGCTTCAGCTTTTTGGTGATGTTGCGACAGAACTTCTTATTATGAGAGATGGTGATGAGGGACTGTTTAAAGCGTATGATAATGTGGAATTTATAGCCCCTGTCTATGCCGGTGACTATATTGAAGCAACAGGAGAGATTGTAGCAGAAGGTAATAGCTCTAGAAAAATGAATTTTGTGGCAAAAAAAGTAATTGTCCCTCGCAGCGATATATCAGCATCAGCTGCTGATATTCTCGAAGAGCCAATAATTGTTTGCAAGGCAAGCGGTACTTGTGTTACACCTAAACAGTGTCAGAGGAAAAGTAAATAAATGATTATATTATGGATAAACTGATTATTACGGCTGCAATATGTGGTGCAGAAGTGCTTAAAGAGCATAATCCTGCAGTTCCTTACACAATTGAAGAGTGTGTTCGAGAAGCAAAAAGTGCATATGATGCCGGTGCTTCAATTATTCACCTTCACGTTAGATTTGACGATGGAACTCCCACTCAGGATAAAAATAGGTTTAGGGAGGTAATGGATGCAATTTACAAAGTGTGTCCGGATGTTATCATTCAACCTTCAACCGGAGGAGCAGTTGGTATGACTGATGATGAGAGACTTCAACCTACAGAACTTAACCCGGAGATGGCAACACTTGATTGCGGGACTCTAAACTTTGGTGGTGATGAGGTCTTTATGAATACTGAAAACACAATCAAATATTTTGGTCAAAAAATGATTGAAAGAGGTATTAAACCTGAGCTTGAAGTTTTTGATAAAAGTATGATAGATATGGCTTTAAGACTTCACAAAAAGGGTTTTATTCAAAAGCCAATGCATTTTGATTTTGTGATGGGAGTTAATGGCGGTATCTCAGGAGAGTTGAGAGATTTTGTTTTTATGAGAGGATCAATACCACAGGATTCAACCTATACAGTTGCTGGTATTGGAAGATTTGAATTTCCTCTTGCAGCGGCAGCAATAATTGACGGAGGGCACGTAAGAGTCGGTTTTGAGGATAATGTATTTATCTCAAAGGGAGTTCTTGCAAAATCAAATGGCGAGCTTGTTGAAAAGGTTGTAAGAATGGCAAAAGAGCTTGGAAGAGAGATTGCCTCTCCTGCAGAGGCTCGCGAAATTCTAGGTCTAAAATCAAGATAATAAAACTTTAAAATATAAATTAATGAAAAAAGGAAATAAATACGGAGTTCATAGAGTTATTGAACCTAAAGGAGTTCTTCCACAACCGGCAAACAAAATTGACAATAATATGGACGAGATTTACGACAATGAGATTCTCATTGACGTCCAGACTCTAAATATTGATTCGGCTAGCTTTACTCAGATTGAAGAGCAGGCTGGTGGAGATAAGGAAAAGATTGCAGAAATAATGCTTGGAATAGTTGAAAAACAGGGAAAGCATAGAAATCCTGTTACAGGGTCTGGTGGAATGTTGCTTGGTACTGTTGAGAAAATAGGTGATGCTCTTATTGGAAAGAGCGATCTTAAAGTTGGAGACAGGATTGCTACACTAGTCTCTCTCTCTCTTACTCCACTAAGAATTGACAAAATTAAAGATATTCGTCCGGATATTGACCAAGTTGATATTGACGGAAAGGCAATTCTTTTTGAAAGTGGTATATATGCAAAAATCCCGGATGATATGCCAGCAAATTTAGCTCTCTCTGCTCTTGATGTAGCTGGTGCACCGGCTCAGACAGCCAAGCTTGTTAAACCTGGCGATACAGTTCTTATTATTGGTGCTGGAGGAAAATCTGGTATGCTTTGTTGTTATGAGGCTAAGAAGAGAGCAGGTGTTACAGGAAAAGTTATTGGCCTTTGTCATAGTGAAAGAAGTACCAAAAGATTAATGGACCTTGGTTTTTGCGATTATGTTTTTTCTGCCGATGCTACACAACCAGTTCCTGTACTTGAGAAGATAGAGGAGCTTACCGGAGGTGAAATGTGCGATGTTACTATCAATAATGTTAATATAACAGATACAGAGATGACAAGTATATTGTGCACAAAGGATACTGGTCTTGTCTATTTCTTTTCAATGGCTACAAGCTTTACAAAAGCTGCTCTTGGAGCAGAAGGTGTTGGTAGCGACGTAACAATGATTGTTGGAAATGGTTATACTAAAGGTCACGCTGAAATAACTCTTCAGCTTCTAAGAGAATCAGATAAACTTAGGAAGGTTTTTGAAGAACTTTACGCATAATTCATTGATGAAGATAGGGTGTAGATATGGAACTCACAGGGTGATTGAGCCGGCTGGAACTCTTCCACAACCGGCTTATCGCCTTGATAATACAATGAGTGTATTTGATAATGAGGTATTAATTGATGTTTCTACATTAAATATTGATTCAGCCTCTTATACACAGATTAAACAGGCTTGTTCTGCCGATGCAGAACAGATGAAACAAATGATTCTCTCTATTGTCGAAGAGAGAGGAAAGATGCAAAACCCGGTTACAGGATCTGGGGGTATGTTAATTGGAACTGTAAAAGAGATAGGAACAGCTTTTCCTTCAAATAAACTTAAAGTTGGAGACAAAATTGCCACATTAGTTTCCTTGTCTTTAACTCCTCTTAATATAAAAAAGATAAAAAAGCTCACTATAGATTCAGATCAGATTGACGTTGAAGCAGAGGCAATTCTCTTTGAAAGTGGCCTATTTGCAGTTTTACCTGATGATATTCCTGAAAAATTGGCATTAGCTGTGTTAGATGTTGCTGGTGCTCCTGCACAGGTTGACAGACTTGTTACAGAAGGTGATATTGTTTGTATTCTTGGTGGAGGTGGTAAATCTGGTATTCTCTGTTGTTACCAAGCTATGCAAAATGCCGGAAGTTCTGGTAAAGTTATTGTTGTTGAGTATTCAAACGAAAATGCCAAAAGAATTAAAAATCTTGGACTTGCAACCGATGTAATTGTTGCTGATGCCACAAATGTTATGGATGTTTACAATAAGGTTATGGCTATCACTGGTGGAAGAGGATGCGATGTTACTGTTAATAATGTAAATGTTCCTTCAACTGAAATGACCTCTATTCTTATTACAAAAGGGCAGGGTAGTGTCTATTTCTTCTCTATGGCAACAAGCTTTACAAAAGCAGCCTTAGGAGCAGAAGGAGTTGGAAAGGATATTAATCTTATTGTTGGAAATGGTTTTGCAAAAGGACACGCAAATCTTACACTTAACATTATAAGGGAATCAAAACCCATTAGAGAATTGTTTGAAAAACTTTACATTTAATAAATGTTATGGCAGAAAGCAGAAGAAAAATCCTCTTTCCTGAGGTAACGGATGAACAGTGGAATGACTGGAAATGGCAGGTTAAGAACAGAGTCGAGACTCTTGAAGACCTGAAAAAATATTTACCCCTCACAAGCGAAGAGGAGGAGGGAGTAAGAAGATCACTACAAACTTTGAGAATGGCGATTACTCCATATTATCTTAGTTTAATTGATCCTGATAATCCAAATGATCCTGTTAGAAAACAGGCAATACCAACTGGTTCAGAGACACATATATCTCCGGCTGATCTTCTTGACCCTCTTCACGAAGATGAAGACTCTCCGGTTAAAGGGCTTACTCACAGATATCCAGATAGAGTTCTTTTACTCATTACAGATATGTGTTCAATGTATTGTCGTCATTGTACAAGGCGTAGATTTGCAGGACAAAAGGATGATGAAGCTCCTGCAGACTATATTCAGAAAGCAATTGACTATATAGCAGCGACTCCGCAAGTTAGAGATGTCCTTCTCTCAGGAGGAGATGCATTAATGGTTTCAGATGCGAAACTTGAGTCCATAATTCAACGATTGAGAGCTATACCTCACGTGGAGATTATTAGAATTGGATCTAGAGTACCGGTTGTATGCCCTCAGAGAATTACTGATAAATTGGTTGATATGTTAAAACAATATCATCCAATTTGGTTGAATACACATTTCAACCATCCAAATGAAATTACTTCAGAGTCAATCGCTGCTTGTGAAAAAATGGCTAACGCCGGAATACCTCTCGGAAATCAGTCTGTTCTGTTAAGAGGGGTTAATGACTGTGTTAACATAATGAAAAAATTAGTACACGCCCTTGTTAAAATGCGAGTAAGACCATATTATATTTACCAGTGTGATCTATCAATGGGTCTTGAGCATTTCAGGACACCTGTTTCCAAGGGGATTGAAATTATTGAGGGTTTGAGAGGCCATACATCGGGTTATGCTGTTCCTACATTTGTAGTGGACGCTCCGGGTGGTGGTGGAAAGACACCTGTAATGCCAAATTATATTATTTCACAGTCACCAGGTAAGATTATACTTAGGAACTTTGAAGGAGTAATAACAACCTATTCAGAGCCTGAAGACTATAAAAATACTTGTGATTGTGAAGATTGCAAAGCAAACATCCCTGTTGAAGGAGTAGCATCACTTCATAAAGGACAAAGACTCTCAATTGAACCAGCACATTTAATAAGAAAAGAGAGATCACATAATAATTAATTTTTATGCCATTTGTTCAGGAGATCCTTGGCTATCGAAGCATTTCTGTAGTCGGTCTCGGGAAGAACACCGGAAAGACTGAATGTCTGAATTATATTCTTAATCGTCTTCCTGCAGAGGATTTTACAGTTGCTGTAAGCTCTGCAGGTATAGACGGTGAGGTTAAAGATCAGGTTACAGGAACAGTTAAACCGGAGATTTTTCTTAGAGAGGGAACTCTGTTTGCAACAAGTGAGAAGCATTATAGAGAGAGAAAAATTTTATCTGAATTATTAGATATCTCATATAGAAATACCTCTCTTGGAAGAGTTGTAACAGCTAGGGCTCTAGCAGGAGGGAAGAGCCAACTATCTGGCCATCCATCTACTAAAGCATTAAAAATGTGGATTGATAGGGCAACTGGTATTTTTGGGGCCAATCTTGCAATTATTGATGGAGCTTTATCCAGAGTTAGCATTGCATCACCAGCAATAACCGAAGGGCTTGTTCTTGCAACAGGAGCAGCACTCTCTGTGAGTATGGATAATTTAGTTTTTAAGACATCATATATGGTCTCTCTTATCAATATGGAGAGGACATCTTTAAATTGTGCCGATGACGAATTTTTACCCACAAGTGGAATATGGAGAGTTGATAAATGCGGAGAGTTTAACCAATTGGTTAAAGGCGGAGTCTTTGCTGCGGGGTCAATTCACCCTGATGACTTAGTGGGGGCTTCAGCAATATTTGTTTCTGGTGCCTTAACGGACAGGTTTCTTAACCAAATAAGAACAGCCTGTATTGATAATAATATTGAGTTGATTATAAGAGATTTTACAAAAGCGTTTATATCTCATTCAAACTATATCTCTTTTACAAGAGCTGGAGGGAAACTTAGAGTTTTGAATAAAAGTAAGTTAATTGCTGTTTGTGCTAATCCTGTTTCACCCGAAGGTTACAAATTAGATTCGGAATTATTGTGTGAGAAACTATCATTATCTCTTAAATTACCTGTATACGATATAAGGAGGATTCAAAATGAAGCTTAGATCAACTATGGATTTGTCTTGCGGGATGAGAGAGGTTTATTTAAATTTAGAATTCTCTTCTCCCTTATCGGGCCAAATTTTGCTCGAGAGAGAGATGTATCTATCAGATAGTATCCTCTCTTCATATTACACCAAATTTTCATCTGTTGTAGATTTTGTTTTTCAAAATCAGTCTCTTTTATCATTAACTAATCTCAAAGAGATACTATCTGGAGTAAGAGATATTAGAAATACTATATCAGCGATGTCTGCTGGAAAAGTTCCTGATGATGTTGAATTATTTGAAATAAAGAATCTATCAATGATTTCTGAAACGATAAGACCATTGCTATCCTCACTTCCAGATATTTTTCCGGTTTTGCCCGATTTATCAGATGTCGTAGAGCTGCTTGATCCTGAAGCTTTGAGAATACCCTCTTTCTATATTTATGACTCATATGATCTTGAACTGAAAATGCTTAGAAAAGATCTTAAGTCTTCAGTTGAGTTTAAAGAGGATCTCTATTATAAGTGTTCTGTGTTAGAAGAGAGAGTTAGGAGATCATTGGGAAAGGATATTTTTAAATATTTGAATAATCTTTCTCTATCATTGAATAACCTTGCTGAAATTGATATTTTTCTTGCAAAAGCAGATTTATTCATCCGATGGAATCTCTCAATTCCAAACATTTCTAAAGAGAAAACTTATTATCAAGCACTCTTTAATCCAGAAATCTCTATCTCTCTGGAAAAGCAAGGCAACAAATATCAACCGGTTAGTTTATTTATAGAGAGAAACTCACCAGTTGTATTAATGGGTGCAAACATGGGAGGAAAGAGTGTTTCCTTAAGAACAATAGCGCTCTCTCAATATATGTTTCAGTTTGGATTTGGTGTTCCTGCAGAAAATGCTGAAATAGTTCCTGTTCATCAGATATTTCATTTAAGTGGTGACTATCAGGATTTAAATAAAGGGCTCTCCTCATTTGCCGCAGAAATGAAGATGATAGATCTATTATTGAAAGAATCAGAAAGAACAAATTCAATTCTTGCTTTGCTCGATGAACCAGCAAGAACAACCAATCCCTACGAGGGCAAGGCATTGGTTGAGTCCTTATTATCATTTTTACGAGAGAGGATGCTTTTGACAATAGTAGCAACTCACTATAATGTAGATGCATTAGACTGCACTAAAATGAGAGTCAAAGGTTATGAAAATGGCAGGATGAATTATGAATTAGTATATACTCAAGATAATGAGGCCCCTCAAGAGGCAATTACTATTGCCAGATCTTTAGGAGTGAATGAAAAGTGGCTTGAAGAGGCTTCAAGGTTAATTGGAAAAAAATGAGAAATAATATAATATTAAGATATGCAGAGTAAATTAGGACTGGATTTTAAAAAAGTTGACCACGCCAGGGAGTTGGCAGGTAAAATAGCTGTAGATATCCAGGGGTTTGTAGATAGGTATTCGACAGTAGCGGTTGAAAGAACCTTGTGCAGACTTGCTGGAATTGATGGAGTAGATGATAATATGGTACCTCTTCCCAATATTGTGGTCGATTATATTAAAGAGAGAGGAGTTTTAAGCGAAGGTGTTTTGTTCTTTATTGGTAATGCAATGGTATCTGAAGGCTTATCACCACAGGAGATTGCAGTTAAAGTCTCATCTGGCGAACTGGATATTACCAGAATACCCTTTACTTCAAAAGAAAAAATTGAGAGTACTCTTAATCCAATTATTAATTCTAGCATAAATAAAATTAAGGCAAGAAGAGAAAGGAGAGAAAATTATATCAAGAGTATGGGAGAGGGGCCACGTCCATATCTATATGTTATTGTTGCAACTGGAAATATTTATGAAGATGTTGTACAGGCAGAAGCTGCTGCTAGACAAGGTGCGGATATAATTGCTGTAATTAGGACTACCGGTCAATCATTACTTGATTACGTACCATATGGTGCAACAACTGAAGGATTCGGTGGAACATTTGCCACTCAGGAAAACTTCAGAATAATGAGGTCTGCTCTTGATAAAACCGGAGAAGAGCTTGGAAGGTACATTAGACTTTGCAACTATTGTTCAGGATTATGTATGCCTGAAATTGCTGTAATGGGAGCTTTTGAAGGGCTTGATGTTATGCTTAATGACGCTCTTTACGGAATCCTCTTTAGAGATATAAATATGCAAAGAACCCTTGTTGATCAATTCTTTTCAAGAGTTATCAATGGTTTTGCCGGGGTAATAATTAATACTGGGGAGGATAACTATCTAACTACAGCAGATGCATTTGAAGAGGCACATACAGTACTTGCATCTGATCTAATAAATGAGCAACTAGCTTTGATTGCTGGATTGCCCCAAAGTCAAATGGGACTCGGACACGCATTTGAAATGGATCCTGAACTTGAAAATGGTTTTATTTATGAACTTGCACAAGCTCAGATGACCCGTGAAATCTTTCCGGAAGCTCCTCTTAAGTATATGCCTCCTACAAAATTTATGACCGGAAATATTTTTAGAGGTCATATTCAGGACGCATTATTTAATATGATTGGAATCTGGACAGGCCAGGGAATTCAATTGTTAGGAATGCCAACAGAGGCTATACATACACCATTTATGTCTGATAGATATCTCTCAATTGAGAATGCAAAATATATATTCAAGAATATGAGAAAGATTGGTGATGAAATGGAGTTTAAGGAGGATGGCATTGCAAGAAAAAGAGCTAACGAAGTGCTTGATTTATCAATTGAGTTACTTGAAAGGCTTGAAAAAGAGGGACTTTTTTCTGCCTTGGAGAAGGGCTTTTTTGCAAATGTAAAAAGAGCTAAAAATGGAGGAAAGGGACTTGAGGGTGTTGTTGAAAAAGGGGATAATTATATGAATCCATTTGTAAATCTAATGATGGGAGGTAAATAATATGAGCGGCGGACTATATTCAATGCAATCTAAGGAATTTGACAAAACACTTGATTTAAAAAGTGTAAAACCATACGGAGATACTATGAACGACGGTAAGGTTCAATTGAGCTTTACTTTACCCGTTCCAACAGGAGAGGAGGCTATCGAGGCTGCTAAGCAATTATTAAAAAAGATGGGTTTAGATAATCCACAGGTTGTTTTTTATAAGGAACTAACTCCTGGCTATACTTTTTTTAATTGCTATGGTAGTTGTAATCACGAAGTTGATTTTACTACAATAAGCGTCCCTAAAGTTGACTCAAGTGTAATGGATATGCATCAAACTGATGATTATATTAAAGAGAATGTTGGACGTTCTCTTGTTATAGTTGGAGCTAGTACTGGAACAGATGCTCACACTGTTGGTATCGATGCTATTATGAATATGAAAGGGTATGCAGGTCATTATGGTCTTGAGAGATACGAAATGATTGAAGCATACAATTTGGGATCACAAGTTCTTAATGAAGAGTTTATTGCTAAAGCTCTTGAATTGAAAGCAGATGCGCTCTTAGTCTCTCAAACAGTAACACAAAAGGATGTTCATATTAAAAATATGGTTGAGTTAGTTGAACTTCTTGAAGCAGAGGGGTTAAGAGATAAGATAATACTAGTTTGCGGAGGCCCGAGAATATCTCACGAACTTGCAAAAGAGCTTGGCTATGATGCAGGTTTTGGGATGAACAGCTATGCAGATGATGTGGCATCCTATATTGCTCAGGAGTATGTTCGTAGAGCATCAAATAAGAATTTATAATATCAAAATACTACTTATGGACAAGAATCAGATAAGAGAGGTTATTGCAAGAAGGGCTGCCCTCGAATTAAAGGATGGAGACGTTGTAAATCTTGGGATAGGCTTACCGACACTTATTCCAAATTATCTTCCCGAAGGGATAAATGTCACGCTTCAATCTGAGAATGGACTTCTTGGAATGGGCCCGGAGCCCGCAAAGGGAGAGGAGGATCAAAATTATACCAATGCAGGAGGGGGATTTATTACCTATTTTCCAGGAGCATCAACATTTGATAGTTCTATCTCTTTTTCAATTATCAGAGGAGGTCACGTAGATGTTACTTTTCTTGGAGCATTAGAAGCAGATGAGATGGGAAATCTAGCAAACTGGATGATACCCGGCAAAAAAACTCCGGGAATGGGTGGAGCTATGGATTTGATTGCTGGGGCAAAAAGGGTAATCCTTGCTATGGAACATACAGCAAAAGGTGCTCATAAAATCTTAAAAAAATGCAATTTACCCCTTACTGCTGCAGGACAGGTAAATATGATAATTACGGAGATGGGGGTAATGGATATTACACCCGAAGGCATTCTTCTAAGAGAGATTCATCCAGATTTTTCTGTTGAGCAAGTTCAGGAGGCTACAGGAGCCAAACTGATCATCCCGGATAATTTAATCAAAATGAGATTATAATATGAAAAAAGTTTACATTGTAGCAGCTAAAAGAACTGCAATTGGGAAATTTATGGGTTCTCTGTCACCATTTAATCCAGGAGAGCTTGGAGCAATGGTTATTAAGGAGATAATAAATGAAACAGGTATATCTCCGGATAGAGTAGACTCTGTCATAGTTGGAAATATTCTTTCTGCCGGACAATTACAGGGTGTTGGAAGACAAGCAGCAATTAAGGGAGGTATACCATCTGAAGTACCTGCTTATTCTCTTAATATGGTATGCGGATCTGGAATGAAGGCAGTTATGAATGCTTATGCAGAGATTGGATCCGGATCAGGAGATATAATTATTGCTGGTGGATCAGAGTCAATGACAAACGCTGGATTTGTGATGCCGGGTAGTATAAGAACAGGTAATAAGATGGGCAATATTCAAGCTATTGACCATATGGTTGCTGATGGATTAACCGATGCGTTTAACAACTACCATATGGGTATTACAGCTGAAAATATTGCAAGTAAGTATAGCATATCAAGGGAAGAGCAAGATAAATTTGCCTTTGCTTCTCAACAAAAGGCTATTAATGCTGTAGATTCTGGAAAATTCGATAAAGAGATTGTTCCTGTTGAAATAGTAACAAAAAAAGATAGAACAATATTTTCAAAGGATGAATTCCCTAACAGGACTACATCTCTTGATAAACTTTCAAATTTAAGGCCCGCTTTTAAGAAAGATGGTACTGTAACAGCAGGTAACGCATCGGGTGTAAATGATGGAGCATCATTTGTTATGGTAGCCTCAGAAGATGCTGTTAAAAAGTTTGGACTTAAGCCAATGGCTGAAATTATTGCTTGTGGTCAAGGTGGTGTTGATCCGGAGATAATGGGAATGGGGCCAGTTCCTGCTATTAGAAAAGCTCTACAAAACGCTGGAATGAAGTTATCAGATATGGAGCTTATCGAACTAAACGAGGCATTTGCTGCTCAGTCACTTGGAGTTATACACGAACTCATCGCTGAACATAATGTAGAAAGGGAGTGGTTGAATAAGGTGACAAACATTAATGGTGGAGCAATCGCTCTTGGTCATCCTATAGGAGCTTCCGGAAATAGAATTATTGTTTCTCTTATTCACGAGCTAATTTCTGAAAAGAAAGAGTACGGTCTTGCTTCACTTTGCATTGGTGGAGGAATGGGAACTGCAATTATTTTAAAAAGAGTCAACTAAAAATTATCCCAGGATGAAAAAGGTAATTTTCATCTGTTTGGGGAATATTTGTAGATCTCCTGCTGCAGAGGCCGTTTTTAATAAAATGGTCTCTTCGGTGGGAGATTCTGATATATCCCTATCAGATTCAGCGGGACTTCACGATTATCATAGTGGAGAATTGGCAGATTCAAGAATGAGAAAGCATTCTGCCAGAAGAGGATATCATATTACATCCATCTCAAGAAAGATAATTCAAGCAGATTTCCAGGAGTTTGATTTAATAGTAGCGATGGATAAAAGTGTAATGATATCTCTAAAAAAACTAGCCAGAGATACAAGATCAATAGAAAAAATATTTTTGTTTACTGATTTTTGCAATAATAAAGAGTATAATGAGGTTCCTGACCCTTACTATGGAGGTGATTTAGGTTTTGAACTCGTACTGGATATTTTGGAGGATGGGATGCCAAATTTAATTTCTGCTCTTCTCAAGGTCAGATCTTGATTTAGACTTTATTACAAGATATACTCCAATAAAAATTAATGTTGCTGAAACTGGTTTTGTCCAGTTAAAAATATCTTGTCCAATAATTATTGCAATAGAAGAGGCAACGAGTGGCTGTACGTAGTTAAACATACTGACTGTAGTAGGTCTTAAAAGCTTAAGAGAGAATGCTACCAGAAGGTAAGCAACAAAAGTACCCATTAATAGTGCGTAACCTAATTGGAACCATTCTGTTGATGTTGCTTCAGGGCTAATTGTGAGCTTTTTCCAAGTATAGGGGAGAGCAATTAAAGCACCATAAAAGAAGGTCCATTTCATAACGTGAATAGCAGAGTGCTTAGCCATTACAGGTCTTATTATAACAAGGTAAAATGCATATACACAACCGCTTATTAATATAATAAGGTTCCCTTTAAGTGTTCCTGTTTGTTCAAAATTTCCAAACTTAGCAGTATATAAAATTATTGCAGCACCTGACATTCCAATTAGTACTCCCGTTATTTTCTTCATTGAAATTGGTTCTTTAATAATTAGAGCAGAAAATAGCATAGTAATAATTGGACCAATTGTTATTATCAAAGATGCATCAACAGGAGATGTCATTGATAAACCAGTTAGAAATGATAGTTGGTTTGCAGCCGTTCCGGTAATTCCAGCAGTTATAAGAATTAGATGCTCTTTAATAGAGAAATTCCTTGTGTTATCTTTTATAAATAACGATAGTATAAGAAATGCAATAAAAGCAAAAGTTATTCTTAGTTGTGATAATCCAAAAGGATCTATCCAGTCTGGAGTAAGTTCTCTTGATACAGGCATATTAATTGCAAAAAAGATATTTGCAACTAGGACAAGTAAAACACCCTTTGTTTTAGGGGGAAGAGCTATTTTACTCATTCTTTAACCCTCTTTTTGCAACCTGCTCATTGTATTGTCTTACAATTTCTGAAGCTCTTTCAATAGCAAGTTGAATATGAGGGTAGATATTCTCTTTACCAATTTCGTCCGCAAAACCTGATTTTACTAGCGTTTCGAGAACTGAATCACTTACTCCCGAGAGAATCATTTGGATCTTCTCTTTTTTTGATCTTTTCCAAAGGTTTCTAAGGTTATTTAATCCTGTAGAATCCATAAATGGAACTTTTCTCATCCTAATAACTCTGGCTTTAACAATATGGTGGGATGCAGCATCAATTTCATCAATCTTACTTGCAAGTCCAAAGAAGAAAGGGCCATCAATTTCATAAACTTCAACACCTCTTGGTATATCAAGTATTTCAACATCAGACGTATACTCGCTTCTCTCAGTAGCAGGTAAAAAATTATTTTCAACTTGAGTAACACTTGAAGATTCTGAAACTCTTTTAACAAACAGTATAATTGCCAAAAGAACCCCAACCTCTATTGCTACTGTAAGGTCAATTATTACAGTAAGGAAAAATGTAAGAAGAAGAACCGCTACATCTGCCTTGTGCCCTTTGAGAAGATATTTGAATGTTCTCCACTCACTCATATTGTAAGCAACAATAACAAGTATTGCAGCTAATACAGAGAGAGGAATATAGACAGCATAAGGCATTAGGAAAAGAAAAATTATTGTTAGTACAATTGCGTGAATAACTCCGGCAACTGGTGTCTTTCCGCCATTGTTAATGTTAGCCATTGTTCTGGCAATTGCTCCAGTGGCTGGAATACCACCAAAGAAAGGTGTTATTATATTTGCAATTCCTTGTCCAATTAATTCAGTATTAGAGTCGTGTTTTTTACCTGTAACACCATCGGCTACCATCGCTGCAAGAAGTGACTCAATAGCACAGAGTATTGCTATAGTAAAAGCTGGCTGGAAAAGCATTTTAATTGATTCGAAGGTTATTTGAGGAGCCTCAGGTTTTGGAAGTGGAATTCCTCCGGCTAATTCAGGGAATTTGCTCCCAATTGTGGCAAATTCTACGTTTCCAAATTTGTTAATAATTATTGCAGCAAATGTTCCAACAATTATTGCAATTAGAGAGCCAGGAATTTTTGATGTTATTTTTGGCCAGAATATTATTACTAAAAGACTAAATATTCCAAGGCCTGCCTCCCAAATATTTATGGTTGAAATATTCTCAAAATAACTAATCCATTTTGGTATGAACTCAGAAGGTGTGTTTTCAATCTGTAGTCCTAGGAGATCCTTAACCTGTGTAGAGAATATTACTAATGCAATACCACTGGTAAAACCAACAACAATGGGATATGGGATAAATTTTATTATGTTACCCAATTTAAAAATACCCATTGCAACAAGAATTATCCCTGCTAGCACTGTTGCAATAATTAGCCCGGAAACTCCATATTGGGTCACTATACCATAGACAATAACAATAAATGCTCCTGTAGGACCACCAATTAGAAAATTTGACCCACCAAAAAGAGACATAAGGAGACCAGCAATAATTGCAGTGATAAGACCCTGTTGTGGAGTGACACCTGAAGCTATTCCAAATGCTATTGCAAGAGGAAGAGCAACAATGCCCACAATAATACCGGCAATTAAGTCTGATGTAAAAGTTTTTTTGTCGTAAGCTCCCTTGCGGAAAAGGGAGAAAAATTTCGGCCGGAAGGTCGAAGCAAATTTATAGTCCATTGCACCGAGAAATTTTATAAGAGGCTGCAAATTTATGAAATAAAAGCTTCTCTGCAACTAAAAAAGAGATTCTGCAA
>JAQVRQ010000064.1:0-4022 GCA_028700975.1 Bacteroidales bacterium
GAGCCATGTGATATTGTTGCAAATATAACACCTGTAGTTTGAGAGACACCATAAACAGATAAAAGAGCCATAGAAATTATTAGATGGTATGCTCCAATTCCTCCCTGAACAGGTATAACCCAGCCAAAACTTCCTACAACCATTAAGAAGAGGGCATCATTTGCTCCAAGTCCTGTTTGTAGATTGTCAAATGCAAGAATGGTGGAGTAGCTCATAAGCCAATAGCACACCCATAGTAGAATTGTGTAGAGAATAAATGTCCATTTCTGAGGCATTTTAAATCCGGAGGAGAGACCTGTTAGGATACCTTTTACAATATTGATAATTTTAGTAAGTAGAGGGTGTCTCTTTCTGTACCTCCATATCATATAGAGGAATATTGCAGAAGCCAGAAGAATTACAACTCCCGTGATAATAAGTTCGGTAGAGAATCTCTCTTCTAAAGATGATATTATCTGTTTGTCAATAAATCCTCCAAAGCTCTCCCAGGAAAAAAACATCACGGCTGCTGACACAATTAGAAGTGATAGCATATCAATACTCCTCTCCAGTACAACTGTGCCTGCAACAGTTTCAAAAGGGAGTCCTGTTCTTTTTGAAATAACTCCACATCTTGCCAACTCTCCGGCTCTAGGAAGTGCAAAGTTTGTGATATATCCTATGTTAATGCCGTGCCAGGAGTCCACTCTTGAAACGGGCTTTCCTAGGGGAAGCATAATTAGCCTCCATCTCAATGCCCTAATTAGGAACGCAATAACACTAACAATCATTGAAAGCCCAATCCACTCCCAGTTTGCCTCTTTGATTCCGTTGACAAAACTCTCCAGTTCAACCTCCCTGAAGGAGAGCCATAAGAGAACTCCGGCAAGAGAGAGAAGAATAATGTATTTTATTGCAGAGAGAAATTTCCCGGAGAATTTGCCCATAATTAAATAAGTTTATTTGTCTCTGAATCTGGGAATGCAATTGATGGTTTAAACAGCTTAGCCTCTTCCGGGCTCATTTGGGCATATGCCATAATAATAACGAGGTCGCCTGTTGAGAATTTGTGAGCAGCTGCGCCATTAACACCTATCTTTCCGCTGCCTCTATCTCCTTTAATTACGTATGTCTCTATTCTCTCTCCGTTGTTGATATTTACAACAGCTACTTTCTCGTTGGGAATAAGTCCTGCAGCATCCATTAGCTCTTCATCAATGGTTATGCTGCCTACATAGTGGAGATTTGCCTCTGTTACCTTGGCTCTGTGAATTTTTGATTTTAATATTTCAAGCAACATTTTGTTCAATTTTTATATTGTCAATTAATCGCACCTCTCCTGCAAAGAGAGCAACGCATAATTGGATGTCAGCTGCATCTTCCCACATATCAACCTCTTTCATAGTGAGAGAGTCCAGTGGTTCAACGTATTCAACTTTGAGAAGGGGATGCTTTTCAATCTCTTTTTTTGTTATCTCTGCTATATCTCGGGGTGAATGGGTCCCCTTTTTTGCTAGTGTAGCGGCATTTAGTAATGATCTGTATATTTCAGGAGCAGCCTCTCTATGCTCATTGGTAAGTAGCAAGTTTCTGGAGCTCATTGCTAGCCCCTCATCCTCTCTGAGGGTAGGGCAGGGTATTATATTAACAGGGTAGCCTTGTTTTTCTGTTATATATTTTATGATAGAGAGTTGCTGAAAATCTTTCTCACCAAAAAAAGCATATTTTGGTTTTATAATATCGAAAAGTTTAGTAACAATTTGTGCAACTCCATTAAAATGGCCCGGCCTTCTTCTCCCCTCACCGGTGTTGTCGAGCCCACCAAGTTCAAATACTCTGCTATCGGGATTTGGATACATCTCCTCAACAGAGGGTGCAAAAAGAATATCAGTTCCCGCCCTCTCTAAAAGAGTGGCGTCTTGAGCCAGGTTTCTGGGATAACTCTCCAAATCTTTATGGCTATTAAACTGAGTGGGATTTACAAATATTGAAACAACAACAATTTGTGATTTGTCACGAGCTCTTTGTACAAGGGATATATGACCTTTGTGCAATGCTCCCATAGTAGGGACAAATCCTATTAAAGTATCATCAGAAAAAGATGCTATAGCTTTGGAATACTCTGCAATGGAGTAACAGGTGATCATTCAGCAATTTTTTTGCAAACCTACAAAAAAATATGAACTTTGCGGGAATGAAATCAATATTGGGAATAGGCAACGCTTTAACGGACATCCTCGCTGTGCTTGAGGATGATTCCTTACTTGATCACTACCATCTGCCAAAGGGCAGTATGCAACACGTAGATCGTGAAACAGGTGATAAAATCTGGCAAAGACTAAGAACTATGGGGGTGCAGCTTGTAGCCGGAGGCTCTGCTGCAAATACTATAGCAGGAACCGCAGTGCTGGGAATGCCCTCCTCTTTTATAGGAAAGGTGGGCGCAGATGAGTTGGGTTCGCTATTTAAGTCCGACCAGGCCAGAAACGGGATTAACTCTACTTTGCTTAAAGGGAAAGCAGCCTCAGGACGGGCTATGGTTTTCATTACCGCCCCAAATGCCGAGAGGACTTTTGCTGTATATCTCGGTGCAGCAATAGAGCTGGTGCCTGAAGATTTAACTCCTGAGATGTTTAAGGGATATGATTATTTTCACATTGAGGGCTATTTGGTTCAAAATCAAGAGTTGGTGAGAAGAGCAGTTGAGCTGGCCAAGGATGAGGGAATGACTATTTCAATAGATATGGCAAGCTACAATGTAGTAGAGAGTAATGATGCTTTTTTGCACGAAATTATTGAACAGTACGTAGATATTGTTTTTGCAAATGAGACAGAGGCGGAGGTCTTTACCAAGAAGCAGCCAAGAGAGGCTCTTGATGAAATTGCAAAAATATGCGATATCGCTATTGTAAAAATTGGTAAGGATGGCTCAATGGTTAAGAGTGGCAATGAGTATCATTATATTGAGGCGTGGCCTGCAGATACAATAGACGCTACAGGAGCCGGAGACACCTATGCAGCCGGATTTCTGTTTGCTCACGCTCACGGATTATCGCTCAAAGAGTGTGGAGATGTTGGTTCAATAGTAGCGGCAAAAGTAGTTGAGGTTATTGGACCAAAGATTGATATACCTCGCTGGAAACACGCAAAACAACAAATTAGAGAGCACACTGGGCTTCTCAAATAATTAAAATAGGCCGTTAAGTCTGGCGTCTATTTTGTCAATTACAAGACTTAAATCTTCAGGTTTATCTTCAAATTTATTCTCGTCAACATCAATGATGAGTACTCGTCCATCTTTGTATCCGGATATCCATTTCTCGTATCTTTCGTTGAGTCCGGAGAGATAATCAATTCTTAT
Organism: Bacteroidales bacterium; assembly: GCA_028700975.1. Classification (GTDB taxonomy): domain Bacteria; phylum Bacteroidota; class Bacteroidia; order Bacteroidales; family UBA932; genus Bact-08. The sequence continues at coordinate 3,341 of JAQVRQ010000064.1, forward strand.
TCCGTTTTCATACTCTCTGCCTCTTTTGTGAATTTGTGACACAAGATTTGGGATTGAAGAGCGAAGATATATAAGTAGTTCCGGAGGTTTTACCAAAGAGAGCATAAGGTCAAATAGTGAGTTATAATTCTCAAAATCTCTTGTAGACATAAGTCCCATACTGTGAAGGTTGGGTGCAAAGATGCGGGCGTCTTCGTAGATTGTTCTGTCCTGAACAACATTAATTCCACTTCTCTCAATCTCTACAAGACCTTTAAATCTCTCTTTAAGAAAGTATATCTGAAGATTAAATGACCATCTCTGCATATCGTGGTAAAAATCTGATAGATATGGGTTATTGTCAACCTCTTCATATTTTGGCTCCCAGCCATAATTCTTCGACAGTAGTCTTGTCAATGTGGTTTTTCCGCTTCCTATGTTACCGGCAATAGCAATATGCATTTTCTTCTGTTTAAGTGTGGCTTGGTAGTTTCTATGGCTGCAAAATTAAGAAAAGATTTTAGTAATTTTGCGGAATGTTAGATACTTTACAACACAGAGGGAGGCGGAAACAACTGATAGAGCAGCTTTCCAAAAAATATCAGTTCAGAAGGGAGATTCTTGATGCTATGGGCCGGGTTCCAAGGCATATGTTTCTGGAGTATGGGCTTGATCATCTTGCGTATCTTGATAAGCCACTGCC
>JAQVRQ010000064.1:4122-8192 GCA_028700975.1 Bacteroidales bacterium
CTTAGAGCTAAGCAATATACAGAGATGTTTGGATATAAGATTGAGCAACCTCCTGTGGATACAATTGACCTTGAAGATGAAGCCAATGTGAATTTTGGCAATAGCACTCTTAGAGTCATTCATACACCAGGTCACTCTAAAGGAGGGGTATCTCTTGTCTCGGATGATGATAAATTTGTAATTACCGGAGACTCTCTCTTTGCGGGCAGTATTGGAAGAACAGATCTTCCTGGAGGAGATTACGATGTGTTGATGGATAGTTTGCTGAATAAGATTGTAAAATTAGGAGAAGACTATAAAGTTTATCCGGGTCACGGTCCTGCAACTACAATAGGAAACGAGCTTGCAACAAACCCTTTTCTCAGATATGAATAATATAAAACGGACAATTATGAGACTAAAATTATTACTCTTTCTTCCGCTACTTGCCTTTTGCACAGGCGTGGGAAATGGTTCTGCCAATGCTGCATCGGGAGAGCTTGATCAAGTGGACCAAGTTGTAAAGGTCCCGGCAATACCAAAAAATCTCTCATTTGCCGGAGAGGAGGTTCCGCTTAACTATTTTGATGTTAAGGAGTCTCTGCAGAGAGAGTTAATGGTAATCTCATACTGGCACGCCAGTATTACTTATATAATTCAGCTGAATAACAGATACAAAGATGAGATAGTTAAGATTCTCAAGGAGGAGGGGCTCCACGAAGATTTTTACTATCTGTGTATTGCTGAGAGTGGCCTTCAGCCTGTAGTTTCACCTGCAAATGCAGGGGGGTACTGGCAGTTTTTGGCAGGAACTGCAAAGGAGTATGGACTTGTTGTTGATGGAGAGGTTGATGAGAGGTATAATGTTGAGAAATCTACAAGGGCTGCTGCTGCGTATTTTAAAAAGGCTCACGCAGAATTTGGAACCTGGACAATGGCAGCTGCATCTTTTAACATTGGGTTTAGCAATGTAAGATACAGAATGAGAATACAGTCTCAGACTAATTATTACGACACCCAGTTCCCAGAAGAGACTGCCAGGTATCTCTTCAGAGCTCTTGCATTTAAAATTCTACTGGAGGATCCCAGAAGCTTTGGGTTCTATATTGGTAAGGATGACCTTTTTAAGCCATTGGAGTACAAAGAGGTCACAGTGAAGGGAAAGGTGGCAAATTGGAGCGATTTTGCGGCTCAACACAACACAAACTTCAAGTTACTTAAAATGTACAATCAGTGGATAAGATCGAACAAGCTGGACAATAAACTGAATAGATCGTACACCGTTAAGGTTCCTGTTGAGGGAACCAGAGAGCTATAGGAGTTTAAACAAAGTATGAGTGATATTGAGGTAAGAGGAGCAAGAGTTCATAATCTGAGGAATATTGATGTAACAATCCCCAGAAACCAACTTGTGGTAATAACCGGATTAAGCGGGAGTGGAAAATCATCTCTCGCTTTTGATACAATTTATGCCGAGGGGCAGAGGCGGTATATGGAGACATTATCGGCCTACGCAAGGCAATTTATTGGAACTTTGGAGAGGCCCGATGTGGAATCGATTGATGGCCTGAGTCCAATAATTGCTATAGAGCAGAAGACTACCGCGAGAAATCCACGTTCAACTGTTGGCACTATTACCGAGATATACGATTTTCTTAGGCTATTATATGCCAGGGCTGCGAATGCTTACTCTCCTGCCACAGGATTGGAGATGGTTAAGTACTCAGATGAGCAGATTGTATCAATGATAATGGAGGATTACAGAGGGAAGAGGGCTATACTTCTTGCACCTCTTGTAAAGGGGCGGAAGGGGCATTACAGAGAGCTTATTGAGCAGTATATTAAGAGGGGTTTTGTTCAACTGAGGGTGGATGGCGAGATAAAAGATCTACTCACTATGAAACCTCTGGACAGATATAAATCGCATTTTATTGAACTTGTAGTTGATAAACTTCTTCCTTCTGAAGGATCTGAAAAGAGAGTAAGAGAGTCCGTAGTATCAGCACTTCATATCGGAAAGGGTTCATTAGCACTGCTTGATGTTGAGAGCGGGAAACTGAGGCATTTTAGTAAACACTTAATGTGCCCGGAAAGTGGGGTCTCTTTTCCGGAACCTGCCCCCCATACATTTTCATTTAACTCTCCGCAGGGAGCTTGTTCTCACTGCAAAGGGCTGGGAATGATATCAAAAGCAGATATAACCAAAATTATTCCAGATAGTTCAAAATCTATTGCAGCCGGCGCTATAACTCCTATCGGCTCATTGAAAAGCAATATGGTCTTTGCTCAAATAGAGGCGATTGCAAAAAGATATGAGTTTTCAATTCACGACCCTGTAAGAGCAATCCCCGAGGATGCCTTAAATATTATAATATATGGTTCGGATGAACTATTCCGGGTGGGCTCTTCTCCCTCAATGTCTCAGATGATGAGTTTTGGGGGGATTATTTCAAAAATTGAGCAGGACGAAGGTGATAGCGATGAGCTCACTATGAGGAAGGAGAGGTTTACAGAGGAGGCTCTATGCCCTGTTTGCCTTGGGACTCGTCTAAAGGAGGAGTCTCTCTATTTTAAAATGGATGGTCTCAACATTAGTGAAGTTTCCAATATGGATATGGATAGGCTTCACGAATGGGTGTCCTCACTAAATGAAAAGCTTAATAAAAGGCAGAGTACTATTGCCAGGGATGTTCTTAAAGAGCTCAAAGAGAGGACGCAATTCCTGCTGGATGTTGGATTAAATTACCTGTCGTTGGCAAGGTCCACCAGAAGTTTGAGCGGCGGTGAAAGTCAAAGAATAAGACTGGCAACACAAATTGGGTCAAAACTGGTAAACGTTCTTTATATTCTTGATGAACCAAGTATAGGACTTCATCAAAGAGATAATATTAAGCTTATTAACTCTTTAAGAAAGCTTAGGGACGAGGGTAACTCAATTATTGTGGTAGAGCACGATGAAGAGATGATGACAAGCTCGGATTGGATAATTGACCTTGGGCCGGGTGCCGGAGAGAAAGGGGGAGCTCTCCTCTTTTCAGGGAGACCGGATGATATAATGAAAATGGATGTTGCGGATGCAATAGCAACAAACAGCCTAAGCATAGAGTATCTAAAAGGTATAAGAAGTATCCCGCTTCCTCAAAAGAGGCGGAAAGGCAATGGACTTTTTCTTAAACTAAAAGGGGCCACTGGCAACAACCTTAAGAGTGTAGATATTAAAATACCTCTGGGCTGTTTTATTGGTGTTAGTGGTGTTAGTGGTAGTGGGAAATCATCATTAATTAATGAAACACTTATGCCCATCTTAAGTAACCATTTCTATCGTTCCCTCTACTCTCCACTTCCATATTCATCTGTTGAGGGGATTGATAATATTGATAAAATGGTTGAGATAGATCAAGCCCCTATTGGCAGATCTCCAAGGAGTAATCCAGCTACATACACAAATGTTTTTGCAGACATTAGAAAACTTTTTGCAGAGACTCCTGATGCCAAAATACGAGGATTTAAACCGGGGAGATTCTCATTCAATGTTAAGGGTGGAAGGTGTGAAGAGTGTAAGGGTGCAGGTCTTCAAACAATAGAGATGAATTTTCTGCCAGCTGTTTATGTACATTGCAAGAGTTGTAACGGTAAAAGATACACACAAGATACCCTTGCTGTTAAATATAGAGGTAAGAGTATTAGTGATATTCTACAGATGACCATAAGTCAGGCCGTAGAGTTTTTTGAACATATGCCTTCCATTATTCAGAAAATAAAGGCAATGGATGACGTTGGTCTCGGTTATGTAACATTGGGACAATCTGCAACGACACTATCCGGAGGAGAAAGTCAGCGTGTTAAGCTTGCAGCAGAACTTGCAAAGAAGGCAACAGGTAATACTCTATATATACTTGATGAGCCAACAACAGGATTGCACTTTGAAGATGTGCGGGTTTTACTGGGAGTGCTTCAGAAGCTGGTGGACCAAGGGAACACTGTTATTGTAATAGAACATAATCTGGATGTACTTCGTTCTGTTGATTATATATTTGATATGGGGCCGGAGGGGGGAGCGCTTGGAGGGAAAATTGTTGCCTCCGGAACTC
>JAQVRQ010000065.1 GCA_028700975.1 Bacteroidales bacterium
AGCTCCCTATTGGGTTCTTTGATACAAAGACAACAGGTGATCTTCTGCAGAGAATTAGTGACCATAAAAGAATTCAGAATTTCCTTACCGGATCATCATTGAATATCCTCTTCTCAATGATGAATATTTTTGTATTTGGAGCTGTTCTACTTTACTACAGCTTAACAATTTTTGCTGTTTTCTTTGGAGCTTCTGCTCTTTATATACTTTGGGTAAATCTATTTATGAAAAAGCGAAGGGAGCTAGATCACAGAACTTTCGCTCAAAACGCAGCAAACCAAAGCTCTCTAATTCAGCTAATTACTGGGATGCAAGAGATCAAACTAAACTCTTGTGAAAAACAGAAGAGATGGGAATGGGAGAGAATTCAGGCGAAGCTTTTTAATTTGAGTCTTAAGGGGTTGGCACTCGGACAATATCAGGAGGCAGGGGGAACCTTAATTAATCAGCTCAAAAATATTATAGTAACCTTTATTGCTGCAACTTCTGTTATATCAGGAGATTTAACGTTGGGTATGATGCTCTCTGTCCAATACATAATTGGCCAGTTGAACTCCCCTGTTAATCTTATTATTGGGTTTATTCAGCAGACACAGGATGCAAGAATTAGTCTGGAAAGACTTTCAGAGATACACACAAAGAAAGATGAGGATGACCAGTCGATGCCTCTAATCTTAGATATACCAAAAGAGAGCGGAATCAGGATTTCTGATCTTTCGTTCAAATATGAGGGAGCAGGTTCTCCTACTGTTCTAAATTCAATTAATCTGGAGATACCACACGGAAAAACTACCGCAATTGTAGGTGCCAGCGGAAGTGGCAAAACAACTCTTATTAAGCTTATGCTGGGTTTTTACCAGCCGCTTATGGGAAAAATTGAGGTTGGCAACACTCCTCTAACATCCTTTAGTATGAAGGAGTGGAGGCGATCTTGCGGTGTGGTTATGCAAGAGGGATTCATTTTTTCAGACACTATAGCAAATAATATTGCCCCCGGAGAGGAGTATATTGACAAGGCGTTGCTTCATAAGGCTGTTTCCATAGCAAATATCAGTACCTTTATCGAGCATTTGCCTCTTAGTTATAATACAAAAATCGGTCAGGAGGGGAATGGCACCAGTCAAGGACAAAAACAGAGGATACTCATAGCCAGAGCTGTTTATAAAGACCCTCAGTTTTTGTTCTTTGACGAAGCCACAAATGCACTGGATGCAAACAACGAGAAGGTTATTATGGAGAATCTGGCTGAATTCTTCAAGGGCAGAACAGTTGTAATAGTAGCACACAGGCTAAGCACTGTGCGAAATGCAGACAACATCATAGTCCTGGACAGGGGACGGATTATTGAGCAAGGTACACACGAACAGCTCACAGAAAAGAGAGGAGAGTATTACAGGCTGGTTAAAAACCAGTTGGAACTGGGAAACTGATGGAAAACAAACCAAACATTGAACTGAGATCGGACGAGGTCAACGACATTCTTAAAAGACCTCCGATATGGATAATTAGATGGGGGATATCTGTTATAATGTTTATAATAGTTATTCTAATTGTTGGGAGTATTGTTTTCAAATACCCGGATAAGATTGTTGCACCAATAATAATTACTTCAGAAAATATGCCTGTTAAGATTCTTGCAAGAAGCAGCGGCAGGCTTACAACATTTCTAGTAAACGATCACGAGTCAGTTAAGAGAGATCAGCTGATTGCTGTTATTGAAAATACAACAAGACTGGAAGATTATTACAAAGTATCTTCTCTTTGCGACTCCCTGGCTATAACCTCCTCTGAAAAAGATGAATATTTAATCTCTCTTCCATTTCCGGGAAGTCTTAATCTAGGAGAGATGCAGGAGGAGTACACATCTCTTGCCGAGAGTGTGAACGAATATCGCACCTTCTTACGTAACAACTACCACAGAAGGAAGATGGAGAGGATAAGAAGTCAGATTTTTTATCAAAAGATGCAAATATCAACAGCCACCAGACAAGTATCTATCTCCCTTGAAGAGAGCAACCTCTCCTGTAAAATTTGGGAGAGAGACTCTACCCTTTTTGCAAGAAATGCAATATCTGCTACAGAGATGGAACAGAGTAAAAAAGGGTGGCTTAACTCGGTACAACAACTTGAATCACAAAAGAGCAATTTAAATGACCTTAGGATAGCAATGGAACAGGCAGAGCAATCCATTTTTGACATTGAAGAGGAGAGAGCAAAGAGTACACAGGAGTTTAATCGTATAATTAAAACTAAACTGGATAACCTAAGGGCCTCTATGGCATCGTGGGAAAAGAGCTATCTGCTTAGAAGTCCTGTCAAGGGACGAGTCTCTCTTTCAAGATTTTGGGATGTAAATCAAAATATCCACACCGGTGATGTTATTGCAACAATAATTCCGGAGGGAGAGACAAAAATTCTAGGCAAAATATTTATGCCAGTTAGTGGAGCCGGAAAGGTGAAAAGGGGACAAAGGGTAAATATCAAAATTGACAATTATCCCTTTCTTGAATATGGTATGCTAACAGATACTGTTGAAAGAATATCTGAAGTTCCGGTAGTTATTGACAATAAAAATGTATATGTAGTTACAGTACAGTTCCCTAGAAAACTCATAACAGGATACAAAATTGAATTACCCGGAAATGAGGAGATGACCGGCATTGCAGAAATCATCACAAAGGATGTAAGTATTTTAAAACGGATAATTTATCCGGTAAGACACCTTATTGAGAGAGTTACTCGCTCATAAAAAGATCTTCATTAATCTGCTCGATATAGATTTTAGCCCTCTCTCTCAGAATAATCTCCTCTGGATTAAGATTAGAACCCTTTGGTTTTAAAGCTTCAAGATACTGCTCAAGTAGCTTTTTAGCCATCTCCATACTCCCTTTCTCTTTTTCTCCCCCCTTAACCATAGCCATTTGGAATAGGAGCTTGATATCGGTTGGATTATATTTAAATGCCTCTGCAAAGTGGTTGTACGACTCTCTGTTTTTATCTAACGAAGAGTAAGCAATACCCAATTGATTGTATATTTTATATAGTAAATCAGGGTCCGGCTGTAGCAAGGTAATTAAATAGTTAAAAATATTAGATGCCTCCTCTGCCTCTCCGTTATAGCTAAGTGAGGAACCTAGGTAAAACATTGCCTCAGTATCCGTTGAATCCAGCTCAAGAGTTGCTCTTAATAATGGTATTGAACTTTTAAATTCACCCATAAAGAAGTTACAAGCACCCGCATATTTTAGTATGTTAGCAGATGAGTCCCCCTTTTCAATTAGAAAATTAAAATTATTTAAGGCCTGTTTATACTCCTCCATTCTATAGAGAACCATTCCAAGCTGCTTGCGGAGCGGAACATAAGTGGAGTCCAGATCTACTCCTCTTGAAGCATAGATTCTGGAAGAACTAAAATCCTTATTCAGGTAAGCAATCTGACTTAAATTAAGTTTTGTAATAAGACTCTTACCATTAATAAAATCGGCAACTTTATAGTATACCTCCGCACTATCTCGTTTTCCAAGTAACCAATAGCAATCTGCTAAATTTTTTGTTGTATTGAAATTTGCGTTACTTAATTTAATAAGTCTTCTGTATATGTTTGCTGCCTCTCTCGGTTGTTGCTGAGATTGTAGAGAGAGAGCCAGCTTATTTATAATCCGTATATTTGCAGTATCTATGCTGTTGAGCTTTCTAAGGAGTTTAACTGAACTTCCGAACTCTCCAAGCAATGAGTACATATCAGATGCATACTCCATTGCTTTTAAGTTTAATGAATCTGTCTTTAACAAGGAGTTATAATAGAAAAGGGCTTTTGAATACTCAAATTGGTTCCTGTATTCATCTCCAAGAAGCATAAGCTTTTCAGGATTATAATCTGTTGTATCTGTAGCTTCCTGGGAGTATGCAAAACCCTGAAGAGAGAGTAGAAGCAGAATAATTAAGAACTTTCTCATAACAATTAAGTATTTAATAAGTTATTCAGCCACAAATACTCTGCCAGTTAAGTTAAAATTAAGTTATTATTATAAAAAAAGAGGGTGAATAAAAATCTCTTTTTAATCACCCCCTACGAATTAACAAAAAACTAAACTTTATTTTTTTGGCGCTTTATTTGGAAATGGAGGTATAGTTGCAGGAAGGTATTTATGCTCCTTCATCTGCTGTTTAATTACCTCAAGAGCCTTATTTAGCTGAGTATCTTCTCCCATAAACTCCTTGTAAGGGTCGTTAAAGATATCAATATCCGGAGCTACACCGGTACCCTCAATAATCCATCCGCTACCATCAGCAGCAAAAGGAGCATAGGAAGGTGTTACAATTGATCCCCCATCAACAACAGGAACAGATCCACTATAACCTACAACTCCACCCCAGGTGCGGCGACCAATCACCTTACCAAGTTTATTATGTTTAAATCTGTATGGGAAGAGGTCTCCGTCAGATGCCGAATACTCATTAACCAAAAGCACTTTAGGCCCCTGGAAAGTACCTACAGGATTTACACTACCCTCTTTCTGATTTGTGTGCATTGAGAAATAGGTAATTGTTCTTTGCAGGCGTTCTGTTATCATAGGAGATACATTTCCGCCACCATTTCCTCTATCATCAATAATAAGCGCTTTCTTAGATAGTTGAGGATAGTAGTGTTTTACAAATTCGTTAAGGCCAGGTACACCCATATCAGGAATATGAATATATCCAACTTCACCATTGGTAGCCTCGCTAACCTTTTTAATATTGTTCTGAACCCAGCTGAAATATCTTAATCCTGATTCATCAGCAATAGGCTCAACAAGTATTTTTCTGGCACCTGTTGCGTCTGCCTTTGTATTGACCTCTATTTCAATAATCGAGTTAGCAGTACCTGCCAGATATTCAAATATATCATTAGTCTCTTTAAGTGAACGGCCATTTATTGAGATTATAAAATCACCCTCTTTAACACCCAAGCCAGGCATTGAAAGTGGTGAACGGGTCTCTTTACTCCAATTTGCCCCCTCAATTATCTTCTCAATTTTAAAGAAGCCGGACTTGTCTCTTGAAAACTCGGCACCAAGCAGACCCATTTGAACTCTTGGAGCTTCAGGGTGTTCACCGTTCTGTGAATAGGCGTGACCAACATTAAGCTCACCTATCATCTCCCCTATTACATATGCAAGATCTGAACGGTGGTTAATATGAGGAACCAACTGAGAATATCTTTTCTGAACCATATTCCAGTCTACTCCATGCATATTCTTTGCATAGAAATAATCTCTCATTTGTCTCCAGCTTTCGTTGTAAATCTGCATCCACTCTTTACGATAATCAACAAGTTTCTTAACACCCTTTAAAGATATTGGAGAGGTCACAGTAACAGCTGCTTTTGGAATATCAACAACCTGCATATTTCTTCCAGATATGGCAAGTGCCTTTTTATAACCCGCAGAAAATATAAGATTAGCTTTAAGCTCTATCTCCTTCTTCTTGTCAATATCATACATCTTCATTCCACCCCTTGTACTATAATATACATTGTTGCCAATCATATGAATATTTCCATAATAACCAGCTGTGACTGGAAGCTCGATAATTCTTGACTTGATATTTGTAAAATCGTACTGAATATCAGTTTTTGCAGGAGCCTCCGGCTTTTTCTGATCTGCTGATGTTTTCACATTAGCAAGTGCAACAGTATCATTTTGAGGCGCAAACGGAATATCGGCATCAATAGCCAAAGGTAAAATATACACCTTATTCATATTTGTATAGACGTGATTCCACTCGGTCTGTCCATAAGTTGGGCTAAAGGTTCGTGCAGATGAGAAGAGAAGGTACTTTCCATCTTTGCTGAAATTTCCTCCGGAAGAGTTATACCATTCGTCTGTAACTTGTTGTTTGTCTCCGGTTAATGTATTATAGACAACAATGAAGTTAACATCCTTACCAGGGCGAGTAAATACAAGGTATTTACTATCTGGCGACCAGCTGTAATCATTCATTGGACTAAGTTCAGATTTTTCAACCACTGTATTTTTACCTGAAGCAACGTCAAGAATATTTAGGGTGTTCATCTTCTCACTCCAGGCAATTTTTTTAGCATCCGGTGACCATTCAAAGCCTAAGATGTGAGTCTTTACATTTGTAATTCTCTTATCCTTACCTTTTGAATCTACATACCAAATATTAAACTCGCCATCCTTGTCTGAAACATAGGCATAACCATTTCCGTCAGGAGACCAGTCTGCAATTTTATCGTTTGCATCAGATGAGTTAGTAAGATTATATGTAATACCATTTTTAGCCGGAATTGAGAATAAATCGCCACGGGCAACACCTAGCAATCTCTCTCCATTTGGAGATATTGAGATAGACCTTAAGCTTCCAGAAAGATCTTTCCACTCAGGACGGGACCAAGCTATATCATTGTTAATGCTTACGTTTATCTTCTCCCATTTTCCTGTATTCATATCCAGTTTGTGAATATAACCGCCATTCTCGTATACTATATAATTGTCACCTGAAGAGGGAAACTTAACATCGTACTCTTTATAGTTTGTAATCTGTTTTGTAGCCTCTGTTTTAACATCATATTCATAAATGTTCATATAGCTATCTCTGTCTGAAGCATAGAAAACTTTAGCTCCATCCGGAGACCACATTGGAAATACATCCTGATTCACATTGTCTGTTATTTTCTTTGACTCTTTTGTCTGAAAATTAAAGATGCGAATATCATCTGCCATTCCACCTTCATACCTTTTCCAAGAACGGAATTCTCTGAAGATATAGTTATATGCCAACTCCTTTCCATCTGGAGAGAAATTTGCAAAACCGCCATTTTTAAGCGGCACTCTCTCTGATAGCCCACCATCAACGGGAACCATCATAAGTTGACCTGTAAAATCGTTAAATGTATATGATCTGGTTCTGTAAAGTATTTTTTTACCATCAGGAGTCCAATCCATTACAATATTGTTTGGCCCCATACGGTCACCAATATCATCTCTGCCAAGAGTAGGTGTATAGGTAACTCTTTTTGGCTCTCCTCCTTCAGCCGGGATAACATATACTTCTGTATTACCATCATACTGGCCGGTAAATGCAACCATTTTACCATCAGGGGAAAATTTTGGAAACATTTCGTATCCAATTGAAGATGTTAATCTTCTTGAGACACCTCCATTAGAAGATGTGATATAAAGATCGCCTGCATAAGAAAAAACAATCTTATCTCCCTTTATATCAGGGAATCTGAGCAATCTTGCCTCAGATTGGTTTGCAGCACTAGCCCCATTTGCAAACAGGGCAGAGCCTGCAACCAGAATGGCTGCAAAAAATATTTTTTTAAAGTTTCTCATAAATAAATAGTGTTAAATAATACTTTGACAATATAAAGACGAATTAGTTTAATGAAAATTGCAAATAATTATTTTTTCGTTACTTTTGCAAACCTTTATAACCATTGGTTTTGCCCAGATGGCGAAATTGGTAGACGCGCTGGTTTCAGGGACCAGTGACCGAAAGGTTGTGCAGGTTCGAGTCCTGTTCTGGGCACATTGACGGTGACTTTTTTTAAAGTCGCCGTTTTTTTATTACATTTGGTAATAACAATTAAATATATCCGTGATGAAAAAGATGACTCTTTTCTCGGGTAAAACTCTAGCAGCTACACTATCTATTACGCTGCTGAGTATCTTGAGCATCAATGCAGTAACAACAGGTGAACAATCACCCAAACCCATTCCTGATGATGTTCTTAAAATAGTTAATAACTCTTGTGGTAAATGCCATAATCAAGGAGGAAGCGGAGCTGCGCTCGCAAATCTCAACCTAACAAAGTGGGATAACTACAACGCTGTTAAACAGGCAAAGAAGGCAGAAGCAATATGTAGAGTTATTACTACAGAAAAAATGCCCCCAAAATCCTTTATTAAGAAAAACCCTCAGGCTGTAATTTCAGTAGAAGATAGAGCAACTATATGCGCCTGGAGTAAACAATAGTTACATTAACTCCGCTCAATTAAAACTCTCTTTCCGCAATAATTGTAGAATACATTTATGTGCGGAAGTCTGTTTTTCAATATTGAGTATTGATCAATTCCGGTGCAGTGACATAATCCCGCAGAACCGGATATCATCTCTTTAAGTTTATCTGCAATAAA
>JAQVRQ010000017.1 GCA_028700975.1 Bacteroidales bacterium
TTACTCCGCAAAAGAGGATTATCTTGGCATCTGTCCTACCTGCCTCCTGGGCTAGGGCAAGTGAATCTCCCAAAAAATCACTTACATCCTGTATCTCCGGTCTGCTGTAATAGTGTGCAAGTATGACCGCGTTTTTCTCTTTCTTTAATCTCTGAATCTCTTTCACTATGCTCTCAGGTGTCATCTCGTTCTTAATAATTTGTAGGTATAATATTCATACTAATATCTAGGGCTGTGACAGAGTGTGTAAGTGCCCCCACACTTATGAAATCAACTCCTGTTGAGGCCACCTCTTTAATCCTCTGCAGAGTCATATTTCCAGAAGCCTCTGTTTTAGCCTTATTATCAATAAGCTTCACAGCTGCACTCATCTGCTCAATACTCATATTGTCCAGCATTATTATATCGGCCTCGGCGTGAATAGCCTCTATTGTCTCCTCCAGATTTGTCACCTCAACTTCGATAGTTATCTCGGGCAAAGCCTCCCGTATCTGACTTACCGCATTAGATATTCCACCTGCTATTTTTATGTGATTATCCTTAATTAAAGCCAAATCGTAAAGCCCCATCCTGTGGTTTTTGCCGCCTCCTGCCTTTACAGCCATCTTGTCTAGTATTCTCATTCCAGGCGCTGTCTTTCTAGTGTCAAGAAGTTGAGTATTGGCCCCGTTAAGTTCTTTTACATAATTGGCAGTAGTCGTTGCTATTCCGGACATTCGCTGAATTATGTTTAGAGCCGTCCTCTCTGCAGTTAGAAGAGCCCGATAACTCCCCTCTACTCGGACCAGTCTATCTCCTTTTATCACTCTATCCCCCTCCTCTACAAAAGGAGTCCACTTTATGCCGATATCAAATCTCTCAAAAACGCTCTTTGCAATTTCAAGGCCCGATACCACTCCATCTGCTTTTGCTGTCATCTCTGCAACAGCTGCTCTGTTTTCAGGTACAAGTGAATTTGTAGTTACATCTCCGGATTCAACATCCTCCTCAATGGCTAGAGAGATAATTTTATCAATTAAATATTCTCTTTTCATAATTATTAGATTATGCTTTTATCAACAGGCAGGAATATGAGCTCTTTCCCCTGCTGCTGAACGATATGATATATAAATTTCTCATCTTCTTGTGGAAAATCCTCTCTGTAATGTCCTCCTCTGCTCTCTTTACGTGTAAGTGCAGATTTTATAATAAGTTCAGCTACAATTATTAAGTTCTCTCCTACAAGATCGTATATTTCGTTATTCTCCCTTACATACATAATTCTCTCCATTTCCAGCCTGAATAATCCGTCGTGTAACAATTTCTCGTTACGTACTATCCCGGCGTGAGAGGTAAGAATATCTGCAACGCGTTCACTAAGTTCGCGAAATTCCTTTTCACGACTTTTATCAATAGTGAGAGAGGGGGTGAACTCTTGCTCTAAAATATATTTTGTATTGTCTATTTTTACTCGCACACTCTCCTCTACAGCCCTATAACCAAAGACTAGACACTCAAGAAGGGAGTTGGATGCCAGTCTGTTTGCACCCATAACTCCTGTTGAGGCTAACTCACCACATACAAACAGGTTTGGCACAGAGCTTCTGCCGTTCAGATCTGTCTTAACCCCCCCAACCATATAATGGGCAGCTGGTGCAACTGGTATTTTGTTACACATATCAATGTTAAGAGTTGCGCATTTAGCAAAAATATTGGGGAATCGATTTTTAATTTTCTCACAATTAAGGTGGCTCAGAGAGAGATGTACAAAGGGGTCTCTCTGTTGTTTGATCTGTTTATATATTGAGCGTGCAACAATATCTCTAGGAGCAAGCTCTGCATTTTCATGGATTGAAGTCATAAACCTCCCTCCCTTTTGGTTGATGAGATAGGCACCCTCTCCTCTAACAGCCTCACTAATGAGATAGGACTTATCCTTTTCTGTATATATAGCAGTTGGGTGGAACTGGATAAACTCCATATCTGAAACTTGACATCCTGCTCTGTAGGCGATAGCCACTCCGTCTCCTACTGATGTAGAGGGGTTTGTTGTGTTTGCATAAACTGCTGAAGCACCACCTGTTGCCAGAATTGTATTATTTGAAGTAAAAACACGTTCTCTGTTATCTATAAGATCCCAGGTCCTTATACCGCAACAAACACCATTAGAAATAAGAATATCTACAGCTGACAAGTTCTCAAATATTGTAATTTTGTTGCTTGATGAGACCTTTTCAATCATAAAATCGGTGATCTTTTTGCCCGTTACATCACCTCCAGCGTGAAGAATTCTCCTTCTGTGGTGACCTCCTTCAAGCCCAAGAGCAAATTCCCCATTTTGCATATCAAACTCCATCCCCTCCTCTACAAGCTCTTTTACTCTTTCCGGCCCCTCTTTTACAAGAATATAAACTGCCTCCTGGTCGCTTAATCCTCTGCCTGCAATTATTGTGTCATCAAAATGAAATTCGGTTGCATCCTCACCGTCAGTAACAGCTGCAATCCCTCCCTGAGCAAAATATGAATTACTCTCTCTTATCCCAGATTTGGTAATCAAGGCAACATTTCCATATCTGGATGCCCTGTATGAAGAGTACAGTCCTGCCAGACCGCTTCCTACAATAATATAATCGTAATGGTGCATTTTTCAGAAGTAAACGGCAAAATTACTCTTTTTATGGTTAAATGTCGGTTTTTTGTACTTTTCGTGTCAATTAGGTATCTTAGCGCCTTCATAAGTTTACGTTAAAAAGGTTTAAAAATGGTAAAAAGAGTAACTTGCTTTGTGCCTTATCAGGACAGAGCTCAGGTAATTGAAACAATCAAAGGACTTAAGGAGACGGAGGTTGCAGGAAAGATCTATTTGCTTGCTACAGAATCATCTGTAGAATCTATTGAAGGATGCGAACTCTTGTTGATAGACTCCCTTAAATCTACAGAGACAATTAAAAAAATATCAGAGAAAGCAGAGTCTGAATATACACTTATATATACTAAGGATTCAACACTTGTTTTAGGGATGTTCGCAATGGATAGGATGCTTAAAATTGCTGACGACACTCAGGCTTCAATGGTATATTCAGATCATTGGCAGATAATTGACGGAAAAAGAAATGCAAGTCCGGTTATTACATATCAGGATGGTAGTTTAAGAGATGACTTTAACTTTGGCTCTCTTTTAATTTACAGAACTAAGAGCCTTAAAGAGGCTGCATCCAGAATGAGTGTAGATTACAAATTTGCAGGCCTATATGATCTAAGGCTTAAAGTTTCCCAAAAAGGTTTGTTAGAGCATGTTAACGAGTATCTTTATACTGAGGCAGAAAACGACAACAGAAAATCCGGCGAGAAGATTTTTGACTATGTAGATCCAAAAAACAGGGCTGTCCAGATTGAAATGGAGCAGGCGTGTACACAGCATCTGAAAGATGTTGGAGCATATCTTAGTCCCAACTTTAAGCACATTGAGTTTAATGAGGGCTCATTTGAATTTGAGGCATCTGTTATTATCCCGGTATTTAACAGGATAAAGACAGTACGTGATGCCATTTCATCTGTACTCAGTCAGAAGACAAATTTCAAATTTAATTTGATAGTGATTGATAACCATTCTACAGATGGGACATATGAAGCAATTAAGGAGTTTTCATCAGATGAAAAATTGATTCATCTTATTCCCGAGAGGCGAGATTTAGGCATCGGTGGTTGCTGGAATGCCGGTGTTCACCATCCAAAGTGTGGAAAATTTGCAATTCAACTGGATAGCGATGATATCTACTCAGACGAGAATACACTACAAAAAATTGTTGACTCTTTCTACGACCAAAATTGTGCTATGGTAGTTGGAACCTATATGATGACCAATTTTAATATGGAGATGATTGCTCCAGGTATTATTGATCATAAGGAATGGACTCCTGATAATGGTAGAAATAACGCACTTAGGATAAATGGGCTTGGTGCTCCAAGAGCCTTTTATACTCCGGTACTGAGATCTGTAAAGGTTCCTAATACAAGCTACGGAGAAGATTATGCACTGGGTCTTAATATCTCAAGAGAGTATCAGATAGGTAGGATTTACGATGTACTTTACCATTGTCGCAGATGGGATGGTAACTCAGATGCCTCCCTTGATATTGTTAAAATGAATGCTCACAATACATACAAAGACAGGATTCGTACTTGGGAGCTTAAAGCAAGAATTGAACTTAACAAAAAGAAATAGTTACCGGGATGCCATATATAAAAGAAACTGAAGAGTTATTTCATCAACAACTTTCATCTTGGGAGCAGGCAGGCAACAATTACAAGGCACTAGAAGGAGTTGTTGCAAAAGAGATTATTGTGGAGGGTTTTCCGTTTAAAGTTCAGTTCAATCCTGCAAGAATTGTATCATCTGCAGCTAAAGTAGATACGAAATCTATTCAGGAGCGTAAATGTTTCCTTTGTGCGGCAAACAGACCTGCTGTACAGAGAGGTGTTGAATATGTTTTTAATGGAGATGTCAAGAACCCTTATACGATATTAGTTAACCCCTTTCCAATATTTCCACGGCACCTGACAATCCCGCAAATTGCTCATACTGATCAAAAAATATTTGGAAGATTTGGAGCAATGTTGGATTTGGCAGTGAATCTGGAAGGGTATACACTTTTTTATAATGGTCCTAAGTGCGGAGCCTCTGCACCGGACCATTTTCACTTTCAGGCAGGTAATCGTGGCTTCCTTCCAATCGAGGAGCATCAGGATTCTCTAGGATTGGAGAAACTGTACAGAGATGGGTCTACATCTTTATATGCGGCTACGAAAGCGCTTAACGGCCTTTTTGTTATTGAATCAGTTATAGCAAATGAGGCAGAAACTCTTATGAATACTTTATACTCTCTCTTAGAAATAAAGGATGGAGAGGTAGAACCAATGTTGAATATTTTGTGCTGGTACGATAAGAATAAATGGAGCATAGCAATATTCATTAGAAGTAAGCACAGACCATCTCACTATTTTGCTGAGGGGGATTCTAACATTCTAATCAGCCCTGCATCTGTTGATCTGGGCGGTGTATTTATTACTCCTCTTGAGAAGGATTTTGAAAAAATAACTTCAAAAGAGATTAGAGAGATACTTGCTGAAATTTGTATCTCATTTGAAGAGACAGCCATTCTGGCAAAAAACATTACTAATAAACTCGAGAGATGAGAGAACCAAAAGTTAGCGTAGGCATAATGTTTGAGCCACGCATCGATTTCCTTTTTAGTGGAAGCTACCTGTCCGGGGGTAGAACATATTCAGGTCTTCAGAGAGTTTCTGAAAATAACGGGAAGATAGATTGGAACGGAACTTTGTATGATGAGCTTCTTTTTGAACCCGCAGATGAGATGAGGAACTCATTCGAACTTAGGGGAGTAACCATAGGTATTAATTTTCACTGGGAGCGCAAGGAGAATCAGTCATTTAGAGGATCTGTAAAGTTTATCGTAGAAAATTCTAAGGTAACCGCAATTAATATTTTAGGTGTTGAAGAGTATCTGACATCCGTAATCTCTTCTGAGATGAGTGCCACTGCATCTCTTGAATTGTTAAAGGCCCACGCTGTAATATCTCGTTCGTGGTTACTCGCGCAGATAGAGAAGAACGAGGAGATTGAAAATTCCGGCTCTGTTTATAGTACTATGAAAGAGACAGAAGATGAGCTGATAAGATGGTACGACCGGGAAGATCACACAAGATTTGATATTTGTGCCGATGATCATTGTCAGAGATACCAGGGTATAACAAGAGCCTCTACATCAATAGTAAGAGCTGCAATAGAGCAAACCCGAGGTGAGCTGCTTATTTACGACAGAAAAATTTGCGATGCAAGATACTCAAAGAGTTGCGGAGGGGTATTTGAAGAGTTTCAAAATTGCTGGGAGGAGAAGAGTATGCCTTACCTCGTAAAGCAGAGGGATAGCAAAAGTGAGACCAATATACCAGATCTTACAGTTGAGAAGAGTGCCAGAGAGTGGATACTTACATCTCCAGAGGCGTTCTGTAACACCTCAGACAAAAAAGTGCTCTCTCAGGTTCTTAATAACTATGACCAGGAGACTGTAAATTTTTACAGATGGGAGGTTAAATATAATGCAGATAAACTTTCTGAGTTGATTAAAAGAAGATCAGGAACTGACTATGGTGATATTCTTGACCTTATCCCGGTAGAGAGAGGTACATCAGGAAGACTTATTAAATTAAAGATTGTGGGTAGCAAGAGAACCCGTACAATTGGCAAAGAGCTTGAGATTAGGAGAACACTATCAGAATCACATCTATATAGCTCTGCATTTGTAGTAGATAAGGTGAATGGTACCGATGGAAAGCCAGAGGAATTTATCCTTAAGGGTGCTGGTTGGGGACACGGCGTTGGACTTTGCCAGATAGGTGCAGCTGTTATGGGAGAGAAGGGATATAAATATGACGATATTCTCCTGCATTATTTCCCTGGTGCTTTAATTGACAAGTGGTATTAATTAATTATTTATTCAATATAATGAGCAATAAATCTAGATCTCCGTGGGCGTGGATACCATCGCTCTATTTTGCACAGGGTCTTCCTTATGTGGCCGTGATGACAATATCTGTCATAATGTACAAAAGGTTGGGTATTTCAAATACCGATATTGCCTTATACACAAGCTGGCTCTATTTACCCTGGGTTATAAAACCATTTTGGAGCCCGTTCGTAGACCTTTTAAAGACCAAGAGATGGTGGGTAGTGAGTATGCAGATACTAGTAGGAGGGGGTCTTGCCGGAATTGCTTTTACGGTACCGGCAAGTAACTTTTTCCAATTGACTCTTGCAATATTTTGGCTTGTAGGTTTTAGTTCTGCTACTCACGATATTGCCGCAGACGGTTTCTATATGCTTGCACTTAATACGCATAAACAGGCTATGTATGTAGGAATCAGGAGTACATTCTATAGAGTTGCCACTATTGCAGGGCAGGGTCTTCTGATTATGGTTGCAGGTGCGCTTGAATCTTCAACAGGGCTGACCCCATTAGAGCTTGATGTTAAAGCCGGACCTCAATACTCCAATACAGCTGTAATTCCTGCAGATAGTTTGATTAGAAATCCATATACAGACAATCAGACTGCTGAGTTTACATTTGATGTCTATCCAAAGGAGTTAACAATTGGAACAAGACCAATTCCTACTGATTCGGCCTCTATACTTAAGGCTTTTGTGGCAGACCAAAATACAATAAATGGTTTTATACCAAAAGAGGGAGCTGTGGCTATTAAGGCCGGTGGCAAGGATGAGAGCTCCTGGTGGTCAAATAATATTTCAGTTCCACTGGGCAGTTTTATTAAACGAACTTTTGGGGAGGAGAGAAGTGTTACCGAAGTTGAACAATATAGCGGAGGCCAATCTCTAATTGCTGTTAGAATTACAAAAGCACCTGCTCACGGAGAAAAAATTGTCTTAAATACCTCTTTTAAAAATGGAGATAAAAGCATTTTCTTAGCACAGGGAGAGAGAGTAGAGTTTACATCTGATAACTGGACTAAACCTGCTTATATACTTATACAGGCAGATTCTAAGCTGGATAAGGAGGTCTCTGCTACTTTTAAGGGACTTTCAGGCAACATCTCTTTCGCCTGGTCCATAACCTTCTTTATTCTTGCCGGATTCTTTATTGCAGTAGCTCTTTATCACAAACTTGTCTTGCCAAAACCGGCTGATGATAAACCGGCAAAACATGTTACAGCATCTAACATATTTCAGGAGTTCTTCGATACTTTTGCATCATTCTTCAAGAAAAAATATGTTGTTAGCGCAATAGCATTTATGCTGCTTTTTAGATTTTCTGAAGCTCAGTTAGTAAAGATGATTACTCCATTTTTATTAGATCCTAAAGAGCTGGGAGGTATGGGATTAACAACAGGAGCCGTAGGTATGGTGTATGGAACAGTGGGTATTCTTGGTCTTACTTTAGGTGGAATAATTGGCGGAATTGCTGCTGCCAGAGGTGGACTTAAGAGATGGTTATGGCCAATGGCTTTGAGTATATCACTACCCACCTTTGTTTTTGTATACTTATCTGTTTATCAGCCTGAAAATCTCTTCCTTATAAATTTAAGTGTCTTTATTGAACAGTTTGGGTATGGATTTGGATTTACTGCCTATATGTTATATATGATATATTTTGCTGATGGAAAACATAAGACAGCCCATTATGCAATATGTACAGCTTTTATGGCTTTAGGGATGATGATTCCAGGAATGTTTGCCGGATGGCTGCAAGAGTTACTTGGTTATCAGAACTTCTTCATCTGGATTATGATTTGCTACGCCATAACATTTGTTGTAACAGCTCTTATTAAGGTTGATCCATCATTCGGAAGAAAAGAACCTGCAAAGAGTTAACATTATCTATTTATCAATTTAAATTTTTCAACAATGAAAATCAAAGGTTTAATTATATCTACCCTTCTACTTGCTCTCCCATTTGGTGCGAGTTCGCAGAATATAAAGACAGGACTGGAGGCTCTCAAGACTTCAAATTTTAAGATTCTTGAGGGGAAGCGTGTGGGACTGATAACAAATCCCACAGGCTTTGACAATAATCTTAAATCAACAATTGATGTCCTTCACGAAGCAAAGAATGTTGAGCTTGTTGCACTATTTGGACCGGAACACGGAGTAAGAGGAGATGTTCACGCAGGGGATAAGATAGAGAATATGACAGATCCAAAAACCGGACTACCTGTTTTCTCTCTATACGGCAAAACTAGAAAAGCAACTCCAGAAATGCTTAAAGGAATTGATGTCTTAGTTTATGATATCCAGGATATTGGAAGTAGGTCATTCACATACATCAGCACTATGGGACTTGCAATGGAGGCTGCTTCTGAAAATAATATTGAATTTGTAGTTCTGGACAGACCAAATCCACTTGGAGGGGAGAAAATTGAAGGAAATCTAGTTGAGGATGGGTTCATTTCATTCGTTAGTCAGTTTAAGATTCCTTATATATACGGACTTACTTGTGGCGAGTTAGCAGTAATGCTAAATGAAGAGAATATGTTGGGGAAAAAATGTAAGCTAACAGTTGTAGAGATGGAGGGCTGGAGAAGAGATATGACATTCGAAGAGACCGGACTTCAATGGGTTCCGTCATCACCACACATTCCTCAACCAATTAGTGCAATTGCATATCCAATATCAGGAATATTAGGAGAGCTTGGCTATATGTCAATTGGAGTGGGATACACAATACCATTTCAGATGTTTGCTGCAGAATGGGTTGAAGCTGAAAAACTTGCAGAGAAACTCAACTGTTATAATCTTCCAGGCATTACTTTTAGGCCGATGCATTTAAAACCCTTCTACTCTGTAGGAGTTGGTAAAAATATGCAGGGTATTCAAGTTCACGTGATGGATTATAAAAAAGCAGCGCTTTCAGATATTCAATTTTGGGTAATGCAGGCTATTGCCGAGCTATGGCCGGAGAAAGCTGTCTTTGATAACGCTAATCAAGGCAGATACAGAATGTTTGACCAGGTTTCCGGTAGCGACCAGATAAGAATCAAATTCTCAAAGAGACATAAGTTTGAGGATATAAAGGATTACTGGTATAAAGATGTTGACTCCTTCAGAAAGTTGTCTCAAAAGTATTATCTGTACAAATAAACGAAAATTAAATTTTTTGAGTGCCTCTTTTTTCGAAAGAAAAGGGAGGCTTTTTTTATTGACTTAGAAATATTTACAGATTATATATTAATTTTACAACAAAAATGTTGCTGTGAAAAAGGTTACTCTGATTATCACTCTTGCCTTGCACTGTTTTGCATTGCAAGCACAAAAATCGCCTATTAAATTTGGTGAGATTAATATTATTGATTTGGAAATGCGTACCTATGCCATAGATACGACAGCTCCAGCTGTTATACTATGTGACTTTGGTTATTTTGATTCAAGAAACTTTTTTTTTAGAAGAAATATTAGAATTAAGATTTTAAAAAAAGAGGGTTATGACTGGGGAAACAGAGTGTTTTCTACATCACTAAAAACTAATATTAAGGCTAGTACTTTTAACTTGGTGGATGGTAAGGTTGTTGAAACTAAATTACAGAGCAACTCAATATTTGTAGATAGAATTTCTGAGACAAACTATAAGACAAGAATTGCTATGCCAGATATTAGAGAGGGTTCAGTAATCGATATTTCATATGGTTATTATGGATTGCCTGCAGAGTGGAGATTTCAGGATGAAATTCCAATACTATGGAGTGAGCTATATATTGATTCGGCAAATGAATTTAAACTTCAAAGAAATATTTATGGTTATTATCCCTTAGCTAAATCAACAGATAATCACTATATTGCAGTAGATGTACCTGCATTTAGGAAGGAGCCATATATGAACTCCTGGACAAATTATATTTCTAAGGTAGAATTTGATTTGAGGGAGGTTTACGATGGCAACACATACCATTTTTTAACAAATACCTGGGATGATGTTTTTAAGACATTAATGAATAACAATTATTTTGGAGGTGCTATTAAAAATAATAAATACATATCTGAATTTGCCAAGGAGATATCGTCTGAAAATTTAAATGATAGAGAGAAGGTTGAGATGGCATTCAACAAAATCAAAACCATCAAGTGGAACAAGGAGTATTCGATTTTTTCGTCAGATATGACATTGTCTACCCCGTTTAAGAATAAAAGCGGCAACTCAGCCGATATTAATTTAAGCTTATTCAGACTTCTAAAATCACTCAATATAAATTCAGATTTAGTGCTCCTAAGTACTAGAGAAAATGGCGTGATTCTTCCTAATGTTCCTGTAATTAATAAACTTAATAATGTCATTGTAGCAGCGTATATTGATAATGATACTCTACTTTTGGACGCTACGGATAATTTATCACCATTTGATTTATTGCCATATCAGGATATCAATTGGCAGGGACGTGTATTGAAAGAGTCAGATTCATACTGGATTCCCTTATCAACGGAGAAAAAATTTAAAAGAGATATTGGTTATAATTTATCTCTTTCTGATAATTTAATGCTGGAGGGGAGTTATTATAGTATAAGTTCTGATTATGCCGCAGCTGAATTGAGGAATAAAGTTGCTCAATTTAATAGCCAGGAAGAATTTATTTTTGATGTTCAGAAGTTAAGAGAGGGATTTACTATTAGTAATTCAAAGATTAACGGACTATCAGACCTAAAAGAGAAAGTTACAGAAGAGATGAGCATTAGTATAGAGAATGCGGTTGAAGAGATTGGAGGCGAAATTTATATTTATCCTATGCTGTATGAAAGGATGATGCATAATCCTTTTAAAACTAATGATAGAAAATATCCGGTTGATTTTGGTTACAAAATACAAGAAAGTGTAACAGTAAATATCAAATTACCGGAAGGATATCAAGTTGTATCCTTTCCAAAATCTATTAAGTTTCAACTAAAAGAGAAGGCCTCCTCAGTTATATTCTTGGCTTCAGGTAATGACATATCTATTAGTGTTAAATATCTGTTTGAAATTAACAAAACGATTTTTTTACCGAATGATTATTCATCTCTCCAAGGATTATTTAATCAAATTGTGTTAAAGCATTCAGAACCGATAATTTTAAAAAAGATATCCCAATAATGAACAGGTTGTTGATATTATTTTTTATAGCCTTTTCTCTTAATGCAAATGCAGAGAATCATAGATTTTCAAGAAGTTTAATATCAGATACTCTTGTGAAAGGTGCAAAAGCCGTTATCAGAGAAAGTTTAGTTGAGCTGGACATTGACTCGCCATCCTCAGCAGTAATAAAAGTTAAATATGTAATAACAATTCTTAATGATAGCGGATATGACCTTTCTGTGTTTAATGAATATTATGATAAATTCTCTAATATTAAACGTCTGAACGGGAAGATTTATAACTCTTTAGGAGAGGTTGTGAAAAAAATTACTTATTCAGATTTTCAAGATTATAGTGCAATTTCTGGTTACTCCCTATTTGAAAGTACAAGAGTAGTTCACTTTGATCCAGAATACAGAGAGTATCCATTCACAATAGAGTACTCGTTTGAGAAAAATTATTCGGCATTGATTTCTATTCCTTATTGGACACCTTATAACGATTATGATGTCTCTGTTGAAAAATCAATATTTAGTGTAAAATCATCTCCACTTGCAAATCTGAAATTTCTGACAAATAATTTTGATTCTAATTCAATTTCTGCAAAAACATTTGACGACAAGCTTATATGGAACGTTGAGAATCTTTCTGCTTTAAAATTTGAGCCTATGTCACCACCTGTTCAAGAATTCATCCCAATGGTAGCAATATCGCCAACAAAATTTGTTGTTGACCGGATTGAGGGTTCTACTGAAACTTGGAGAGATTTTGGCTCTTGGATAAGAAGGTTAAATGAAGGATTATTGACGCTACCTTCTGAAAGAGCTGAATATTTTAAAGAGTTAGCATCAAAGGGTGGGACAATAAAAGAAAAAATTGCAATACTATATGAATATCTTCAGTCAAATACAAGATATGTAAGTATTCAGCTAGGGATTGGAGGATGGAAACCTGAACCTGCTGCATCAACAGATAAGGTAGGATATGGTGATTGTAAAGCGTTAACAGTTTATATGCAATCAATTCTTGCTAGTGTTGGGATTAAATCATATTACTCAATAATTCAATCAGGTGAAGCGGGAGGAGAGATATTTAATGAATTCCCTTCAAATCAATTTAATCACGCTATTCTATGTATACCATTAGAACAAGATACACTCTGGCTTGAGACAACAAGCCAAAGAATTCCAGCGGGTTATCTTGGATCTTTTACTGATGATAGAGAGGCTTTGGTAATTTTTGATGATGATGCTAAACTGGTTAGAACATCCTCTCTTAATTGTAATGAAATGAAAATGAAAGCAGATGTATCTCTGACTGCCTCTTCTGCTGAAATTTCATTAAAAATGGAATTTTATGACTTTTATTATGACAAGATAGCCAGCCTGATTAATGCTGAATATCAAGTTCAAAAAAAATATGTTGAAAACAAATTCTCTGTTCCACATATACTCCTTTCAAATTTTCAAATCAGGGGCGAAGAGAAAAATAGTAGGGCAGAGCTGTTAACAGACTTTTCTGTCAATAGCTATTCAACAGAACTTAGTGATAGATTAATTTTTCAAGTTAACTCCATTAATGTTTTTGAAAATCCATTGCCCCCCCCTAGAAATTTAAGGAATAGAGTTATTTATATACAAAGAGAACTTTCACTCAATGACGAAGTGAATTTTAAAATTCCTCAAGGTTATTATGTTGATTTTCTGCCTAGTTCATTTACTGAATCAAATCAGTTTGGGGAATTAATAGTATCATTTGAAAAAACCAATGATGGTCTCATATATAAAAAATCACTTAGACTTAACAAAGGCAGATTTGATCCAAACTTATATATTAAGGTGCGAAATTTTTACTTAAAGGCAGAGGCAGCAGACAGGACAAAGATTGTTGTTAAAAAGCTGTAAAATCTCTCAAAAGCTATATGGCTATTGATTATTTGTAGAAAAAATTTGCTATTTTTGATACAAATAACTCAATATAATGAACACTTTGTTTAATCACATTTTTGCTTTTGTATTATTCTCTCTTATTTCCGTATCTGCTAGCGCACAACAACCAGCACAAGAAACTGCTATGATGCATCATAATAATGCATTAGATGCACACAATAATGCTCACGGATCACTTAATACTACTATGTATTATGATGAGGATAACCTAATTGAAAACAGACTCTCTACTGCAAGTGTGAGGAGACTTAGAAAACAGTCAAAATATAAACTTATTCCAGTTAAGAATAATGAGATATGTTTCTCTGATGAGAATGATGTTGAGATAAAGTTTACAGGAGGATATTTAGCAATGAGTATATCTGTTCAGGAAAACATCGTCTACAGAGTCTTTGTGGATGGATATCCTGCAGGGAGGGTTAAGGCTCTCGCCGGAGATTCATTTATTGTGCTTGCCGGAGTTTTGAGTAAAAGAGAGCATAAACTTACCCTAAAAAAGATTGATGACGGCAAACAGAGTAATGCAGTCATCAAATCTTTTGAAGTCTCCAAAAGAGGGGAAATTAACTGGTAAATCCCATTTTTAATCTTCTTAAACCCTCCTTAACGTTAGCTAGGGTAGTTCCAATATTCATCCGGAAAAACCCTTCGCCATCTTTACCAAATGCTAGCCCGTCGTTTAAGCCTAACTTGCATACATTAAGCAGTCTGTCGCTTACTTGTGTGTGGGTTAGTCCTGTACCTCTAAAATCCAGCCACAAAAGGAAAGAGCTTTGAGGCTTCCGGAATGTTACACCAGGTAACTCTTTTTCAATGAAATCATATGCAAAATCAATATTCTTTTCAAGGTATTTCTTAAGCTCCTCTAGCCACTCTCCTCCATCTCTATAAGCAGCTTCCATTGTTATATGGCCAAAGAGGTTCCCAAGGTCTAGATGTAGTTTTTTGAGTTCCTGGTTGTAGCTTCCAAGAAGCCTTTCCGATGAAGATACAATAACAGAATTAAGCATACCGGCAACGTTAAAAGTTTTACTTGGGGCCATTGCCGTAATGGTGTTATTTGATATATCATCTGATAATGTTGCCATCACGGTGTGCTTATTACCATAAAGTGAGAGGTCTGCGTGTATCTCATCTGAAAAAATGATGGTCCCATATTTACAGCAAAGCTCTCCCATTGTTTTGAGCTCTTCCTTGCTCCACACTCTTCCCAGTGGATTATGAGAATTACACAATATGAACATCTTTACCCCTTCTGCTAACCTCATCTCAAAATTCTCCCAGTCAATCTCCCAACCATTTTCAGTATTACGGAGAGGACTCTTTACAAGAGTTCTGTTATTCTCTTTAACAATATTATGAAATGGTGGATAAACAGGTGTCTGAATAAGAATTTTATCGCCTTTATCGGTTAAAGTGTTAATTGCTAGAGGTAGGGCTGCAACAATTCCCGGTGCAGAAGAGATCCACTCTCTTCTAATTTTCCAGTTGTATCTGCTCTCCACCCATCTGATGAATGAATCAATTGAATCCTTTGAGCGGAATCCATATCCGTAAACTCCAAGCTCTGTAGCCTTTTTAACTGCTTGCAAAACTGAAGGAGCTGTCTTGAAATCCATATCTGCTACCCACATAGGAAGAAGGTCTTCTTTTCCGAAGACCTCCTTAAGTGAGTCATATTTAACAGAACAGCTTCCTTTTCGGTCAATTTGTTCGTCAAAATTGTACATAATCATTTTATATAAATCTCACAGCTGTCCCTGCTGCAGTAACCATAAGCATTGAACCACCATTCCCTACGGTCTCGTAATCAAGGTCAATTCCAATAATTGCATTTGCACCCATTGCCAATGCTTGTGCTGAAATCTCTCTCAAGCACTCTTCCTTGGCCTTTTTTAAAACCTCTTCGTAAGAGCCTGATCTTCCACCTACAATATCTCTCACACCGGCTAGGAAATCCCTAAATATGTTTGCTCCAATAATTGTCTCATATGAAACGAGACCATAGTATTGTTCAATCTCTTTACCTTGAATTGTTGATGTTGTTGTTAAAAGCATAATAATGAGTTTTTGAGATTATAATTTATTTAGCGTACTGTGAAATAATATTTATGATAACTTCAGTTGCCTTCTCCATACTCTCTACTGGTATATACTCGAATTTCCCGTGAAAATTATGTCCGCCGGCAAAGATGTTAGGGCAAGGTAATCCCATAAAGGATAGTCTTGCTCCATCAGTACCACCTCTTATGGGTTTAATATTTGGTTTAATGCCAGCCTGCTCCATCGCAGTTACAGCTTTTTCAACAATATGATAATGAGGCTCAATTTGCTTTCTCATATTGTAATATTGATCTTTTAGCTCAAGGGTAAAGGTTCCCTCTCCATACTTTTTGTTAAGAAATTCTATGCAGTTGGATATAAGCAACTTTTTCTCGTCAAATTTATTAAAATCGTGGTCACGGATGATATATTGAATGTTTGCAATCTCTACAGAACCTTCGAATTTAATGATGTGGAAGAACCCTTCATACTCTGTTGTGTATTCAGGCCTTTGATTGACAGGCAGTAAGGAGTTAAGTTCAGTGCCAAGTATAATGGCATTTAACATTTTATCTTTTGCATAACCAGGGTGAATGTTTCTTCCTTGGATGAAAATTTTTGCCGCAGCTGCGTTGAAATTCTCGTATTCCAACTCTCCCAACTCTCCTCCATCCATAGTATAAGCGAAGTCAGCTCCAAATTTTTTAACATCAAACTTGTCTACTCCTCGTCCTATCTCCTCATCAGGTGTAAAGCCTATCTTAAGTGTTCCGTGCTTAAAATCCCTATCGTTCATTATATACTCTACGGCTGACATAATCTCAGCAACACCTGCTTTATCATCTGCAGCTAAAAGTGTTGTCCCATCTGTAGTGATTATTGTTTGACCTATATAGTTAAGCAGTTCCGGGAACTCCTCAACTTTCATTTCAAATCCTTTCTCTTTATTAATAGTAATATCTGAACCGTCATAGTTATTTATAATCTGTGGTTTGATATTTTCTCCTGAGGCATCGGGAGCACTATCAACGTGAGCAATAAAACCTACTACAGGGACCTCTTTGCCTTCAGGTAGGTTTGAGGGGATAGTTGCCATTACGTAACCCCACTCATCAAGTTCGACCTCTTTAACGCCCATCTCTCGTAGCTCATTCACGAGCATCCTTGATAAGTTAAGCTGTTTAGATGTGCTTGGCTGTGTTTCTGATTCAGGGTCAGATGCGGTATCTATTGCAATGTATCTTAAAAATTTATCGAGTACCTTTTCTTTCATAATGAACTTTTTTTAATTTGATATTAAATAATCAGGAGGCTAAAACCCATCACTGCCATACCGGCAATAACTCCTATAATTGCAGGGTGGTGCTCTCCATATTTCTCTGCAGTGGGAAGAAGTTCATCCAGTGAAATGTAAACCATTATTCCGGCTACTCCCGCAAGAATTATTCCCAAAAATGAGTCGTGAAACAGATAGGATAACAATATATAACCGACAACAGCACCAAGTGGTTCAGCTAAACCTGAAAGGAGTGAGTGCCAAAATGCTTTGCTCCTGCTTTTTGTTGCATAGTATATTGGAATTGCAACAGCTATTCCCTCAGGAATATTGTGAATTCCAATAGCTACTGCGATAGAAGCACCAAGTCCTGGGTCATTCATTGCACTTACAAATGTTGCAATTCCCTCCGGGAAATTGTGTATTGCAATTGCAAAAGCAGACATTAGGCCCAATCTCATTAGCCCTTTGTCTTTTCCCTCGCCGTTAATTTTCTTTATTGAGAGATCTCCTACTTCGTGGGGGTTTTCTCCTGAGGGGACAAGCCAGTCAATAACAGCAATCAGTGCAATTCCTCCAAAAAAAGCGAGAAGAGCATATAACTGTCCCATCCTATCTCCGTATAGTTCTCCCAAACCCCTCTGTGCATCCACATAGAGTTCAACCAATGAAATGTATATCATTACTCCGGCAGAGAATCCTAATGATGCGGCAAGAAACCTGGGTGAGAATCGTTTGTAAAGGAGTACAATGCCACTACCTATTGCCGTAGAGAGACCTGCAAATAAAGTTAGAGAAAAAGCCAGTATATAATTACCCTCCATACTCTGCTACTCCTCCTTTTTAGCTCTCATACTATCCCAGGCAAGATATCCTATAAGAAGTAGATACATAACAAGAGCGACTATTTCTGCCCCTCTGGACTCCATCCACTCTTTTCTTAAAAGGTTAATTCCGCCAAATCTTATAATTGCACTCACAACACCCATTAATGCACCACCGGCAATAAATCCTGACGCGAGAAGAGTTCCTCTATCCTTCCGTGCTGTGTTAAGAGCATCATCTTTACTTCTTGTTGACACAAACCAAGCTATTGCACCTCCGGCAAGCAGAGGGAGATTAAGCTCAAGAGGGATAAACATACCTAGTGAAAAGGCTAAAGCGGGTATTCCCATAAAGGTTAACGCAACGGCAATAATAGCACCAATTCCGTAAAGGATCCACGGAGCTCCTCCACCGGACATAAGGGGTTCAATAACTGCTGCCATCGCATTTGCCTGAGGGGCAACAAGAGCGTGTTCTCCTGTAAAACCGTATGTTTTGTTTAGGATAATCATTACTCCACCTACAGTTGCCGCTGCAACAAGAGTTCCCAGGAATTTCCATTGCTGTTGTTTTGCAGGAGTGGTTCCCAGCCAGTAACCAATCTTAAGGTCTGTAATAAAAGCTCCGGAGACAGAGAGAGCAGTACAAACAACCCCTCCAATTATTAGTGCTGCTGTCATTCCGGCTGTGCCTTTAAGCCCACTTGCCACCATTACAACAGAGGCGAGGATAAGTGTCATAAGTGTCATTCCACTAACAGGATTGGTTCCAACAATTGCTATCGCATTAGCTGCTACTGTAGTGAAAAGGAATGCTATTACAGCCACAACAACAAGTGCTATTACTGCGTGGAAGAGATTGTCAACAACTCCAAAATAGAAGAAAATAAAAGTAACTATAAGTGTAGCGATAATGCCAATTGCAATTATCTTCATTGAAATATCTCTCTGCGTTCTGATTTCGTTCTTTGTCTCTTTTGATTTTCCTCCCAACTCCTTGGCAGCTAGACCAAATGCACTCTTAATAATTCCTGCGCTTTTAATTATTCCTATTACTCCTGCAGTTGCAATACCTCCAATTCCAATATGTCTTGCATATGTTCTAAATATCTCTTCGGGAGACATACTGCCAATTGTTTGAACAAGTCCGGAGTTCATAAGATCAAGAACCTGATCTCCAAAAATCATATTCATTAGCGGGATTATAACGAACCAAACTAACATTGATCCCAGACTTATTATGAAAGAGTACTTTAATCCTATTATATATCCCAGTCCTAAAACCGCAGCTCCAACGTTGATTTTAAAGACAAATTTTGCTTTATCTGCAATTGCTATCCCAATAGGAGCTACCCTTGAGGTAAAGACCTCGGACCACATACCAAATGTAGATACTACGAAATCATAAACACCTCCAATAAGACCACTGACAAGTAGAAGTTTAGCCCCTTTTCCACCAGTCTCACCACTTACTAAAACCTGTGTTGTCGCAGTTGCTTCAGGGAAAGGAAATTTACCGTGCATCTCCTTAACAAAATATTTTCTGAATGGTATCAGGAACAGAATTCCCAGAACTCCCCCAAGAAGAGAACTTAGAAATACTTTACCAAAATCAACAGTGAGTTCAGGATATTTTGCCTGAAGAATATATAGAGCAGGAAGAGTGAATATAGCACCTGCTACAATTGCACCGGAACTTGCCCCAATGGATTGGATAATAACATTCTCGCCTAGTGCGTTT
Source organism: Bacteroidales bacterium (assembly GCA_028700975.1). GTDB lineage: Bacteria > Bacteroidota > Bacteroidia > Bacteroidales > UBA932 > Bact-08. Next base: position 19,446 of record JAQVRQ010000017.1, read on the forward strand.
TTTCTTTTAAGGGCACCGGAAACTCCTACGGCTATAATAGCAATAGGAATGGCAGCTTCAAATACTTGCCCCACTTTTAGTCCTAAATACGCAGCAGCGGCAGAAAAAATAATTGTCATAAGAACACCCATTGATACAGACCAGGGTGTGACCTCCGGATAACTTTTTTCCGGAGACATAATCGGCTTATAATCTTCGCCTTTCTCCAACTCTCTGTAAGCGTTTTCCGGAAGGCCTTTAGGTTTGGTTTCCTTTATTTCCATAATAAGTTTCAGTTAATCTTTCAAAGATATGAAAAATATGAATTATTCTTTTACCTTTGCAGCCCATATGAATTTAAGAGGCAATCATATCAACGTAAGCAAAAAACACAGACACGTCCGACGATGTGCCCAAGTGGCTTTATAGAATAATCTGCTTAAGATTGCCGGGTGGCATTGAGCCCCCATAAATAACCCCAGTATCCACATATTACCCCCTTAACATTAAGATGAGTGTCAGCATTGTTGTGGCAAATTCAAGCCATGCTGTCTATGCAGATAGAATCTGCGAACTTATGTACATTTCTGCTCAAGAGCGAGGAACAGGCATAGCCAGAAGGTCTCCCGAATATATTGCAGGAAAGATGAGAGATAGCAAAGCCGTAATAGCAATTGATGAAGGTGAAGCAGTAGGCTTTGCTTATATTGAGACCTGGAGTCACTGCCGTTTTGTGGCAAACTCGGGCTTAATAGTGGCCCATTCCCACAGAAATACCGGACTTGCAAGGTTAATAAAAGAGAGGGTTTTTAACCTCTCAAGAGAGTTGTATCCCGACTCTAAGATTTTTAGTATAACAACCGGTCTTGCTGTTATGAAGATTAACTATGAGCTGGGTTTTCGCCCGGTAACATTCTCCGAGCTTACAAATGATCCGGATTTCTGGAGAGGTTGTGAAGGTTGCAGAAATTACGATATTTTAATTAGAAATAATCACAGGATGTGTCTTTGTACTGGACTGCTGTACGATCCATCCTATAAATCTACAAGATAACAATGAAAGAGAAAGTTGTTTTGGCATTTAGCGGGGGACTAGATACATCCTTTTGCATACCATATTTATTAAAAGAAAAGGGTTTGGAAGTTCATACCGTAATGGTAAATACAGGAGGATTTTCTAAAGAGGAGGAGCAACAAATTGAACAGAGGGCCCTCTCACTTGGGGCAGCAACACACAAGACTATTGATGCTTCGGTTGAGTATTACACAAAGGGAATCAAATATCTTATTTTTGGGAACGTGCTTAAAAATGGAACCTATCCGCTTTCAGTAAGCTCTGAGAGAATTTTTCAAGCTCTTGCAGTATTGGAAGAGGTAAAAAATATTGGTGCAAAGTATGTTGCACACGGGAGTACAGGTGCAGGAAATGATCAGGTAAGATTTGATTTGGTCTTTGAGGTTCTGGCACCGGATGTGAAAATCCTTGCACCTATAAGAGAACTCTCTTTAAGCAGAGCCCAGGAAATTGAGTATTTGGCTAAAAATGGCTGTGCAATATCTTGGGAAAAGGCTAAATATTCAATAAATCAAGGCCTCTGGGGGACTAGTATTGGCGGGATGGAGACTCTTGTCTCTGAAGGTATTTTGCCGGAGGATGCGTTCCCCTCTCAACTAGTAAAGAGTGAAAAAAGAGTTATTAAAATCGGTTTTAATAAGGGAGAGGCTCTCTCTATTGATGGAAAAGAGATGTCTCCTATTGAGTTGATTAAATTACTTAATGGTATAGCATCTGAATATGCTATTGGAAGAGATATACACGTTGGAGATACAATAATTGGTATAAAGGGTAGAGTGGCTTTTGAAGCTGCAGCTCCAATGATTATTATCAAGGCTCATCACCTGTTGGAAAAGCATACTCTAACAAAAGGGCAACTATACTGGAAAGATCAGCTGGCTGTCTGGTATGGCCAACTTATGCACGAGGCACAATACCTTGACCCTCTTGCAAGAAACATTGAAAACTTCTTGGAGGATACACAGATGAGTGTTACCGGAGTTGTTGATATTGAGTTGAGACCATATCATTTCTCTATACTTGGATGCTCTTCTGATTATGATCTTATGAGTTCAGAATTTGGGCAATATGGAGAAAAAAACAGATCTTTTTCAGGAGATGATGTAATTGGGTTTACCAGAGTACTGGCAAATCCACTTAAAATCTATTACTCTGTTCATAAAAATGATTAAGGTAACAATTGCAGGTGCAACTGGGTACACCGGTGGGGAGTTAATTAGACTTCTCATAAATCACCCGGATATTGAGCTAAAATGGCTAACAAGTACTTCACTTGTAGGTGATAGCATTTCAAGTGTTCATAGAGATCTTCTGGGAGAGTGTAGTTTGAAATTTACAGATGAGATTGGAGAGCCGGACGCTCTTTTTCTTGCACTTGGTCACGGAGTCTCAAAAGAGTTTTTAAATAAAGCGGCTATTTCATCTCAATGCAAGGTTATTGATCTTGGAAATGATTTTAGGTTAGATGGAAAGTTTGGAGATGAGAGTTTTGCATACGGGCTATCTGAACTTTTTTACGAGGAGATCTCTAATTCAAGACTTGTTGCAAATCCCGGATGCTTTGCAACTGCAATTACGCTTGCGCTAGCTCCTTTAGCAGAAGCTGGTCTTTTAAATAATGAGTCTCATATTCACGCAATAACCGGTTCTACCGGAGCTGGAAAGTCGCTTGGTCAAACGACCCATTTTAGCTACAGAGAGGGGAATATCTCTATATATAAGCCATTTAAACATCAGCACCTTGCAGAGATTGACAATACTCTTAATAGAGTTTCAAATTCAAAAATTGGAAACATTAATATGATTCCTATGAAGGGCGATTTTACAAGAGGAATATTAGCAAGCATCTATACAGAGATCGATAAGGAGATGGATATGGAGTCATTAATAGATCTCTATTCAGAGAGGTACTCAGCTTCGCCTTTTGTACATCTTTCAAAAGAGGGAATTAGTTTAAAGGAGGTTGTAAATACTAACAAAGCCTTGTTGCATTTGGAGAGACACGGCAAATATATACACATAACATCAATAATTGACAACCTACTTAAAGGTGCTGCAGGACAAGCTGTTCAAAATATGAATATAATGTTTGGGCTACCACAGGATAGGGCTCTTAAACTTAAAGGTTCTGCCTTTTAAAAATGAATATGAAAAGATTTGAAGTATACAAACTATGGCCGATAGAGCTGGTAAAGGGTGCCGGAGCAAAACTTTGGGATCGTGACGGAAAGGAGTATCTAGATATGTATGGAGGACACGCTGTAATATCAATTGGCCACTCTCATCCTAAATATATATCGGCAATTTCCAATCAAATAGGGAAGCTTGGTTTTTATTCGAATTCGGTGACCAATTCATTGCAAAGTGATTTGTCATCAAGGTTTGGAGAGGTCTCCGGCTGCAAAGACTACTCTCTTTTTTTATGCAATTCAGGGGCTGAGGCTAATGAAAATGCCATAAAACTTGCATCATTTCACACAGGTAAAAGTAGAATACTTGCTTTTAAAGGTGCTTTTCACGGTAGAACATCCGGTGCAGTAGCCGCAACAGATAATAAGGCAATCAGATCACCCTTTAATAGGACATCCAAGGTGACCTTTATCCCTTTAAACGATATCACATATGCAGAGAAAGAGTTGTCAAAAGGTGACTATGCAGCAGTTATTATAGAAGGAATTCAGGGTGTCGCTGGAATTATTATGCCAGATGATAAATTCCTCTCAGACCTTAGAAGGCTTTGTGACAAACATAAGGTTTTGCTGATTCTCGATGAGGTGCAGAGTGGCTGTGGCAGGACCGGGAAATATTTTGCTTTTCAGTATTCAGGCATAAAGCCCGATATGATTACCATTGCAAAAGGAATTGGAAATGGTTTTCCAATTGGGGCTGTATTGATAACTCATAAAATAGGAGCTGTTGTAGGAATGCTTGGAACCACCTTTGGTGGTAACCATTTGGCTTGCGTAGCCGCTATTTCTGTTCTGGACGTGATTGAAGAGGAGAACCTGATGAAAAATGCAATAACAATAGGAAATCATATTGTTGATGAGCTAAGTAATTCGCCTTCAGTTGCTGAGATACGTGGTAGAGGGCTGATGATAGGAATAGAGCTAAAGGAGGGCTATGAAAAGATAAAGGAGCGCCTTTTATTTCAAAAAAGTGTCTTTACCGGATCTGCAGGTAGCAATGTTGTAAGGGTGCTACCTCCGCTAAATATAACATTAAAAGAGGCCGACGAGTTTATAACTGCCTTTAGGGAACTTGAAAATGAGATGCAATGAGAAATTTTACAAAAGTTGGTGATATTGGTACCATTCAAAGGGCACTGGATCTGGCCTGGGATGTCAAGATTAATCCCTTTGCAGACAAAGAGCTAGGGAGAGATAAAACTCTTCTGATGATATTTTTTAACTCCAGTTTACGAACACGTCTTAGCACTCAACGAGCAGCTATGAATTTAGGGATGAATGTCATTGTTCTGGATATTAATCAGGGTGCCTGGAAGCTTGAAACAGAGATGGGTGTTATTATGGATGGTGAGAAGCCGGAACATATTATGGAGGCAATACCTGTTATGGGTACATATTGTGATATAATAGGAGTAAGATCTTTCGCCAATCTCCAAAACAGAGTAACAGACTATAGCGAAGAGATAATTAACCAGTTTATAAGGCTATCCGGAAAACCAGTTTTTAGTATGGAGTCAGCAACAAGGCATCCGTTACAGAGCTATGCAGATATAATTACTATAGAAGAGTACAAAAGAGTTCAAAAACCAAAAGTGGTTCTTACCTGGGCTCCACATCCACGCGCTCTTCCTCAAGCTGTTGCAAATTCCTTTGCAGAGTGGATTAACGCTACTGATTATGAGTTTGTAATTACTCACCCTCAAGGCTACGAACTATCAGAAGAGTTTACTGGAAATGCAAAAATTGAGTATGACTGGAGAAAGGCTTACGAGGGAGCTCATTTTATATATGCGAAAAATTGGTCTGCTTATTCAGAGAAAAATTATGGTAAGGTACTCCATATGGACAGATCCTGGATGGTAGATAGTGAAAAGATGGCTCAGACTGACAAAGCCTTTTTTATGCACTGTCTTCCTGTAAGAAGAAATATGATAGTTTCTGATGATGTTATAGATTCTACCTCATCTATTGTTGTTCATCAGGCTTCAAACAGAGTTGTCTCAGCGCAGGCTGTATTAAGAGAGATGCTAAGAACACTATAAAAACTATTAATTATGAAAGTTCTAAATGTTGTAAAAATTGGTGGGAATGTAGTTGATAATCCGGAATCACTTGAGAAGTTTCTCGCTATGTTTAATAGTTTAGAGGGCCCTAAGATTCTTATTCATGGCGGTGGTATTCTTGCCAGCGAAATTTCTGCCAGACTGGGGATTGAAACGAAGATCCACGAAGGGAGACGTATTACAGATGCAGAGACACTTAAAATATGTACTATGGTCTATGCCGGTTGGATAAACAAGAGTATAGTTGCCGCTCTACAGAAGATAGGGTGTAATTCACTTGGCCTCTCAGGGGCAGATGCCGGTACTGTTCCTGCAAAAAGGAGGTCCCCGAAACCTGTTGATTTTGGATATGTGGGAGATGTCAACCCTGCTGAAATAAATTCGGGTTTTATTAGTAGTCTCCTTGGTAGAGGGATTACACCGGTTTTTTGTCCTGTGACCTATGATAGAAATGGAACTCTTTTGAATACTAATGCGGATACAATGGCCTCTTCAATAGCAATAGCAATGTCTCACCATTATTATACGAGACTTGTATTCTGCTTTGAAAAGAGAGGTGTTCTTAGTGATCCGGAGAGAGAGGATAGTGTAATTCCGCTTATAAATAGCCAGGGTTATAGAAGGTTGAGGGAAGAGGGAATTGTCTCTGCCGGAATGATCCCAAAAATTGATAATGCATTTGCAGCGTTGAGCAGCGGGGTGTCGGAAGTTTGTATTAAACACTGGTCTCAGATATCCCATAATGGAGGGACAACGCTTAAAATATAATGGAAGAGAGAGTCAGGAATTCAGCTCTAAATGCTGCTTTAAATCTTAGGGAGATGGTGGCAATGCCCTCTTTTTCAGGAGAAGAGGAGAGGGTTTCTCAGTTTTTAGCAGAAAGGTTGGAGGAAGACGGTGTAAATGTTAACAAAGTTGGAAACAATCTCTGGGTTTTAGCTCACGATTATAATCCATCCAAGCCAACTCTAATGTTGAATTCTCATATGGATACTGTAAGGCCTGCCTCATCATACTCTTTTGACCCTTACAATCCTCCACAGGATGAACTGATGGTTAAGGGGCTTGGAAGTAATGATGCAGGAGCATCAGTTGTTTGCCTTATTGAGGTATTAAAAATTCTAAGATCAACACCTCTTCCATTTAATCTTCTTTTGGCAATTACTGCAGAAGAGGAAAATTCCGGTCCAAAGGGGATGAAAATGCTCTATCCAAATTTGCCTCCTATAGATTGTGCAATAATTGGTGAGCCGACAAAAATGGAGGCAGCTATTGCTGAAAGGGGACTACTTGTAATTGATGCAATATCTAATGGAATAAGCGGTCACGCCGCAAGAGAAGAGGGGGTGAATGCAATATTAATTGCTCACAGAGACATCTCAAAAATTCTATCTTACAAGTTTGATAAGATATCCCCTGTAATGGGTAGCGTAAAGGTTAGTGTAACAAAAATTGAAGCTGGTAGAGAGCATAATGTTATTCCGGATAAATGCTGCTTTACAATGGATATAAGACCTAATGAAATGTATTCAAACGAGGAGATATTTAATAAGTTACAGGAGCTTCTTGAGAGCAATCTCAAAGCTAGGTCTTTTAGCAATAAATGTTCAATGACTCCAAATGACCACGAATTAATTAAATGTGCAGAGAGATGTGGAATAGTACAATATGTTTCTCCTACAACATCGGATTGGATGAGGGTATCTGTACCGGCAATAAAAATGGGGCCCGGAGATTCAAGCCGCTCACATAAAGCAGATGAATATGTAACAAAGGAGGAGTTGTCTTCCGGAATTGAAAAGTACTTGAAATTTATTAATAACTTAAACATTAAGAGATGAATTTGCTTTGGAGTAAAGGGGATAATCCTGATTCAAGGGTAAGAGATTTTACTGTAGGAAGAGATAGAGAACTTGATATGCTCTTGGCAGGATGTGATATTGAGGGATCAATTGCTCACATTAATATGATTTCCACAGTAGGTTTATTAACAGAAGATGAGGCTCAAATTCTCGTTGAGGAGCTGGAGAAAATGGCACTCGAAGTTAAGGAGGGATTCTTTGAACTTGAGAGCGACGTTGAGGATATTCATTCTCAAGTTGAGATAAATTTGACTAAAAGAGTTGGCGAGCTTGGTAAAAAAATACATTCAGGAAGATCTAGAAATGATCAGGTATTGGTTGATATTAAGCTGTTTCTCAAGCAAGAAATAAAAAAAATTCTTGGAGAGGTAGATAATCTTTTTGATACATTAATCTCTCTTAGCGAAAAACATAAAGATGTTTTAATGCCGGGATATACCCACAGTCAGATAGCAATGCCATCCTCTTTTGGCTTATGGCTTGGAGGATATGCAGAAACATTGTCAGATGATTTATGGCTTTTGCTCTCAGCCTGGAATATAGCAGATCAAAATCCTTTAGGTTCAGCTGCTGGATATGGTAGTTCGTTCCCTCTGAACAGGGAGATGACAACGTCACTGCTTGGCTTTGGTGGTATGCACTACAACTCGGTAGCGGCTCAAATGAGTAGAGGGAAGTGTGAGAAATCGCTATCTTTTGCACTATCATCAATTGCCTCAACTCTTAATAAGATTGCATCAGATTCAATTCTTTTTATGAATGGGAACTATGCTTTTATCTCATTTCCAGACGAGGTAACTACCGGGTCAAGCATTATGCCACATAAAAAGAACCCTGATGTTTGGGAACTAATAAGAGGATATTCAAACAGACTTCAAAGTCTTCCAAATGAGATTTCGCTTCTTACAACAAATCTTACACACGGTTATCACAGGGATTATCAGCTTCTTAAGGAAATACTATTCCCATCAATTAAGACAGCGCTGAGTATAATTGAGATGTCAGATTTTATGTTAAATAAGATGATAGTAAATAGGGAGATACTTGAAGATAGTAAATACGACTATCTATTTACAGTTGAAGAGGTTAATAGAAGAGTAATTTCAGGAATGCCATTTAGGGATGCCTACAGAGAGGTAGGGAACGAGGTTAACAAAGGTACATTTAAGGCAGAAAAAAGAATTGCCCATACCCACGAAGGGAGTATAGGCAATCTATGTAATAGTGAAATAATTGTAAAGTTTAAATCAATTGTTTCAATGTTTAGTAGCTAAGTTTTAGAAACCAAAAGAAAATTCATATTTCCCAAACAACAGGAATGCCACTGCCAATGTTAGTAGTATGTTGAAAGTTTGAGCTGTAAGGAATGCAACAGTATATTTGTTGTTCTCCTTGCCAAATACTTTTCTGAAATCTGTTTCCAATCCAATAGCTACGAATGCAACTGAAAAGAGAGTCTCTCTTAAACCCTTAGCTGCTCCGCTTAGGCCCTTTGCAGTTGCAGGTTCAAGTAAGAAGCTGAAAACTACGGAGGCTAAAACAAATCCTATCACAAATTTTGGAAATCTTTCCCATAAAACTGAAGCAGAAGGTTTTGTCCCCTTATTTGTTCCTCTTAGTGACCAGTAAATAGATATTGCAAATGCAGCCACTCCAAGGAGAGCATTTTGAGAGGCTTTAATAATTACGCTTTGAGATTCGGCTATATCCCCTAGGAATTTTCCGGACGCTACAACCGCACCGGTTGTATCTATTGTACCTCCCAACCAGGCACCTGCTACCTCTTGTGAGAGCCCTATCAATTTAGAGAGATATGGCATCAGATACATCATCGGTACAGCTACAACTAACACAAGGGATACCACAAATGATAGTTTTTTAGAGTCACCCTTCATCGCTCCGCTGGCAGCAATTGCAGCTGAGACACCGCAAATTGAAACAGCAGTTGATAAAAGCACTCCCATCTCCTTATCAATTCCCATCTTCTTTGAAAGCCAGAATGTGAAATTCCAAACTAAAAGTATAACAATTATTGCTTGAACCATACCCAAAGATCCAGCTTTCATTATCTCTCCAAAGATGATTGTCGTTCCAAGGACAACCAATCCTGCTTTAATAAAGAATTCACTTCTGACAGCTGGTTCTAACCATTTAGGTAGTCCAAAAATATTTCTGATAATAAGTCCTATTGCAACTGAGAAAAATACTGCTTCAAAGCCTACTTGCTTTATTGGTGCAATAGTGCTAATGTACTGACCAAGAAATGAAACCCCATAAATAAAAATGAATGAGAGCGGAAACCATTTCATCTTCACATCAAGAAGCCAAAGGCCAATATAGCTAAGGATGAAAATGATTGAAAATTTGGTCACTTCAAAAGGGACTTTGGCAAACCAATCGGGATAACCATCCGGAAATTGATACTTCACCTTGCCTAATGATGGTACAAAAATTACAAGAATAACCAGAATTGCCCCCATAATAGTAGCAATCCAATCCTCATTCTTGAATTGCAAGAAGAATTTTTTCATTTTTTGTAAGTTTAGAAATTGATATTTAAGCTTACACAAATATACCGTAAAAATATTTATAGTAAAATGTTTTACTATTATTTTTTCTCTTTAAGGTTCTCTTAGCCTTTTACCTGCACTCTCTTTCACCTCTTTTTTCCATCTCTCTGTGTAGCCTGGAAAGTCAGGAGTAGGGGGGATTTTATCTGTGTGCCCGTTGTTTTTGAACGATCCGTCAGGATTCTGTTTCTTAGTATTTCCATCAATGAACTTAACAAGTAGGTATTCATCGAGTTTTTTCCATTTTAAGAATAGGTTGTCTGCAGATTTAACAGAGAATTCCGTTGTCAAGTTCGTTACCTCACTTGATTTTAACTTGTACACTTCTAATGCTTTTAAATCAGTCTCCTCAACTTTTTTTAACATCTCTCTCTCGTGATTGTCAATTACAGATCTCACCTCTTCACCTATTTGGTTATAACGTAAATATGCAAATTGAGCTACTCTATTTGTTATCCAAAACATTGATGTTGGAGAGTATTCAATCATTGATCCATTTCCAAGAGCATAGTGTTGAGAAATTGATTTTGAAGATGTATAAATGGGTGTAAGGGGAGAGGTAGCAGCATCATCTACACCAAACCAGAAAATGCCTCCAATTTGGTCAGGTATATTAGGCCGAGCCTCGCCTACAAACCAAAAGCCAGTTTGTTGAGTAGCAATTGCCCTTTCATTTACATATTTTTCTCCATCCACCTCAAAGCCCATAGGCCTCCATCTATAAGGCAGTGCATTACCACCAGCTCCTATGTCCTGAGTCATATCCATTGCTGTTCCTTCATAATGGTCACGCATCATATCAGCAACATCTTTAACGTTTAGTTTTGACTTTGCTTTAACATACAGTGGCATTCTGTTGCTTAAATTATGACCAAGAGCATAATCAAGATATTTGCTCATATCTTCAGATGAGTGTTTGTTGAAGAAGCTCCACACTCTTGCATCACAACCTCTTACAGTTGCCCCGTCTGCCGGCCCGTATGTATCTGCAAAGCTGAATGAATTGTCGTCACCACTATATAGTCCTTGCTCTCTTGCGTGCGAAATTACGTCAGGAGCATAAATACAGTTGTCCGGATCACTCTTTGGGAAAGTTGTAATTCTTGCTTGGTTTGCGTGAGCGGATATATATCCATCGGGTATTCTTACAGCTACCCAAACAGCACCTTTATTAATGTTTTTGCCATTAACAATTTTTGGAGCCTTTCCAATTATCTCAAGAAACCAAACCTCTTTTTTATCTGCAATTGATATGGATTCTCCGCTAGATGCATAGCCATATTCATTAGCAAGAGATGTAATTATATTTATGGCTTCACGAGCTGTTTTTGCTCGTTGAAGGGCTATGTACATTAGTGAACCGTAGTCAACAATGCCTTGAGGATCATATTGTGTCTCAACGCCACCCCAGGTAGATTCTCCTATTATTACCTGATGTTCGTTCATATTCCCAATTACATTAAATGTTTTTTCAACTTGAGGGATTTTCCCCAAATATCGATCTTTCCCCCATTCATATACCTCTAATAATGCACCTTTTGGATACTTGCTTGCAGGGTAGTGAGCAAGCACACCATATCTTGTATGTGAATCAGCCGAATAGCTAACCATATTGCTTCCGTTTGCAGATGCGCCGGATGTTATTAATAAATTTGTACAAGTCATCCCTGAGTAGGGTATAAGTGCCGCAAAGGCCATTGTTGCAATGATTTTCTTCATTTTTTTAAAATTTGGGCTAAGATAATAAATCAATATCTAATAATACTCTTCAATGTTTTTTAGGAAAATGAGTTCAAATTATTTTGGAGATTTAAAAAAAGTCCATACCTTTGCAGCCCGTTTGAGAAAAAACGGCAAGTTCATTGACATTTTGAGAGAGATAATAGAGGTAAAGAAAATAGAAAATAATATAAATTTAGTCTGTTAATTTTAAATTAAGGGACTACAATTTCGAGCGTTTTAAGAAGTTACTTAAGGGCGAAC
>JAQVRQ010000066.1 GCA_028700975.1 Bacteroidales bacterium
CTGTGTATTGCAATTCCCTCAGCAATTGATGGATTTCCAGAAGAGATGGGTGTCTCCTTACCCTCGATATAATCTTTAAGAGGAGAGCACTTATTACTTTGAACAGCCATCAATTTTGTCATCTTGTCAATGATTCCTGCCTCCTTCATCTCCAACAATCCTAAATATACACCAATTAATTGAGATCCGCTACCCACAGGGATGAAAATTGAGTCAGGAGCTCTCCATCCAAGCTGTTCAACAATCTCATATATAATTGTTTTGGTGCCGTGTACAAAAAATGGGTTCCAAGCGTGTGCAGCATAGTATGAACTCTTTGCAGCCTCAAGAGCAGCATTAGCGCAATCAATTCGATTTCCCTTAACAAGGTGAATTGTAGATCCATAGGATGCTGCTTGAATTGATTTTGCAGAGGAGTTTCCGGCAGGCATAAAAATATTTGCCTTTATTCCACCTCTTGCACAATAAGCAGATATAGAGCAGGCCGAGTTTCCGGAGGAGTCTTCAACCACCTCAGAAATTCCTAACTCCTTACATTTGCTTATCATTAAAGAGGCACCTCTGTCCTTAAAGGAGCCGGATGGCAGAGTAAAGTCCATTTTCCCCAAGATAGGTATTCCACTAATCTCCATTTTAACCAATGGAGTAGTTCCCTCGCCAAAAGTTATCGCATTTTTCATATCCATAAGAGGAAGAACCTCTCTGTAACGCCAGAAGCTTCTATCATCTGGATTAAGTTTATCTCTGTTAAGAATAGGATGGTAATCCAGGTCAAGGTAGTTACCACAGTTACAACGCCAGATCTCTTTAGAAACTGGATATTTAGCTCCGCACAAGGGGCAAATAAATGAGCAATTCATTTTAATATTACAAGTTTAAATTTTCACCTTCGCTGTGAGCTACAACCGCCGCACCCGTACAATCTCCCCAAACATTTACTGCAGATCTGATCATATCAAGAGGCTGTTGAACAACAAGAACCAGTCCTATCCCTTCAAGAGGGAGACCTACAGCATTAAGAACTACCGCAAGCATAACCAGACCGGCAAGAGGTATTCCTGCTGTCCCTACCGCCGCCAAAAGACTTGTAAGTACAATAATTATTTGCTGAGCTATTGTAAGATCAATTCCATAAGCCTGTGCAACAAATATTGCAGTGACGCTCTCAAAAAGGGCAGTTCCATTCATATTGACAGTATTCCCCAACGGGAGACAGAAACTTGCTATTTTTCTTGATACTCCCGTTTTCACGTGAATATCTTCCAGGTTTATAGGAAGCGAAGCCGCAGATGAAGCCGTTGCAAATGATGTAAGAAGGCCTGGACTCACCTGTTTCATAAATTTGAAAGGATTTTTCCTGGTTAGTGCTGCAAATAGAGCCGGAAGAGTTGCCACTCCGTGGAAAATACAACCTCCACCAATAATTGCCGCATAAATACCAAGGCTGCCAAATAGTGTAGCAAGAGCCTCAGTATCTCCTGCCTGAGCCCCAACAACTCCGGCAACAACTCCAAATAGACCTATTGGAGCAAACCTTATTACAAGGAATGTTAGTTTAATCATTACCTCGTAAATTCCATTAAAAAGATCTGTAAGCTGTATTCTGGTTTTGTCTTTAGAGACAGTAATAAAATAGCCAAACATTATGGCAAAGAAAATGATGGGTAACATATTACCATCTGCCATAGCTTTTACAATATTTTCCGGAACTATTCCCAGTAACTGATCTACAAAGGAAATTTTTGTACTGGAGATCTCGGTAACGGTTTCACTTAATTTGAGATCTACACCCACTCCAGGTTTAAATATGTTAACAAGTAGCAGTCCAAGCGTAGATGCTAGGGCAGTTGTTATAATATAATAGAGGAAAGTTTTCCCGGCAATTCTACCAAGATCCTTGCTCTCTCCAATACTTGAGACACCCATTATAAGTGCGCTGAACACCAGGGGTATCACTACCATTTTCAATCCGCGCAAGAAAAGGTCACCAAGCCATTTGACGTAATCTACGTACTCGTGCGCAAAAATTCCAAAAATTGCTCCCAAAGTTATTCCAATGAGAATTTGCCAGGGCAGAGCCAGTTTGAATCTTTTTTTCATTAAGGTTGCAAAATTAAATCTCTTAAATAGTTTATTATATAAGGCATAACAGCCCATCTCACCTCGCCGGTAAAATGGCCGCCGTAAATTTCGTGAAATTCGTGAGCTGCTTTTTTATTCTCAAGAATTCTTACAAGTTCACAATGAGCCTCTTTGAATGTTTTGAACTCATCGTGTGTCCCAATAGCCATAAAAATATATGGCAACTCAGAGGCCGATGACTCCCTTACAATCTTCATCACATCGTTCTCCGGATTATCTCCAAACTGAACTGCAATATTGCCCATTACAGGTTCAAGATATTTATCAGGAACTACATCTCTGAATGGTGCATTTACTGCCCCGCTTAGGTCGGCCACAAAGCAAAATCTATCAGGATTCCTTAAGCCGATTAGCATAGCTCCGTACCCACCCATAGAGGAGCCTCCAATTGCCTGTCTGTTTTTAATTGTCCTGTATTTATTGTCAATATGGTTAAAAAGTTCCTGTTCAATAAAGTCTAGTTGTCTTTCACCATCATCTGCATTGCTGTTAATATACCAGCCGTTTCCCATAGCGGGAGTTACAACAATAACAGGTTTGTTGTCAAGAGATGAGAGAAGGTTCATATCAACATATGCATTATTATCCCCATCCCAATAGTGGAGAAGATAGAACACTATGTGCGGTTTGGAAGAGTCAAAATCTCTTGGGGTAATAACAGTAACGGGAATATCTCTCCTTAACAACGAGGATTTTATTGTGTCTGTTATTACTGTTTGTGCTGGAAGAGAAAAATAGAATGCCAGCAGCAAAACTGCAACTATAAACTGTTTCATACTAGATTCCCAGTTTTTCTCTTATCTGTTGCGGTATTGCCTCTTTGTGAACCACTATTGAAATAGTTTTAGACTCCACGAATTTCTTAGATAAGAAATTGTATCCGCCAAAAATATTAATTTCCGGCTTCCAGGAGTTTTTAACCTTATAGTAAATAGTTCCGTTCTGATCTGTAGCCTTTCCAATCAGGTGCATAAGATGTACGTCGGTAGTAATAAATCGCTCAAAGCCATCCTGACGACTTGACTGAGTAACATCTGCCTCTTTATATATTTTTTTGAATGAGAGCTCTTTACCCTCTTCGCTATTAAGCTCCTCCTCAGTTGCATTTACAGCAACCCCCATTTTATCTGAGTAGCTCTTTTCGCTCATATCACCATCCCAGCATACAGTATAGCCTTTTGAAAGAGAGTTGTCAATAACCTGTATAAACTCATCAAGTGGTAGATTATAAAATCTTCCACCATCCCAGTTATCAGGAATCTCAAGAACAAAATTTGAATACCAGGGGTGGTGGGAAAAACTGGTAATCTCAACGTAGTCATTCATATCTACACCTAAACTTTTGAAAAAACTTACAGGGGTATACTCTTTTCCGTTGTAGTTAAATTTTTGTGAAATAGGACCCAGATAAATATCAAGAAGGTTATCAACTAACTTGTAATATTCAGGACTTCTTTTTTTCAGTTTAATCGGAACATCGGCAATTGCATTTACAAATCTGTTAAGTTCGTCGTGGTTGTGGTATGTCAATTTATAGTTTATTCCGTTGTAAACGCTTTCAGGAACAATCCCGTGACTCTTAACAATATTAAACATCATATGTGCAAGGCTGCCCTCACCGAGATTTCCGGCTCCTCTTTTTAGATAATTGTCCTGCAATCTGTTGATGTAGTTGTATCTTACGGTATGCATCTCCGAGAGATCATACTCCCCTTTGCCAATTCTGATGAGTTCAGACTCTAAGAAAGAGGTAGTTGTGAATGACCAACAAGTACCTGTTACTGCTTGATTTTTAACAGGTGTTGAGGGTAGAAGAATAGTCTCGTTAAATTCGTATCCGCCGGTTTTAAGGGTTTTTGTTTGCGCGGAGGAGCTCCAGGTGATTAGGAGCATTAGTGTTGAAAATAGAAGAGTTCTCATAGAATGTTAGGGTTTCATCAAAGTTAAGAATTTTTATAGAATCTATGAGCTTTAGTGCGCCTTTGCTATTGATATGGTCCGGATCTTCAAAAAAGCTATCGTCATTATGAAAAATATCTCTGAAATCATAAATTTTGATTCCGTTTGCAAATAAAATACTATCTGCTTCGTATGATTGCTCCCCAATAAGCTTGCTGTACTCATCTGCAAGAGGAAACTTAATTCCTATTAGAGTTATATTGTTTTTTTCACATAATTCCACAATATTTAATAGTGACTCTTCAAGGTCATCTGAACCATTCATATCCGGGAACTGTTCGGAAAAACGCTCCTCAGAAAGTGATACTCTCTCCTCCTCACTCAGTCTCTCCCAGGGCAGATCATCAACTTCTGCAACATTTTTATCAAAGCCGAGCAATCTTTCTGACTGTTCGTTAAAAAAATGGGAGATAATTGCTCTAATATTTGGGTCAAATAGAACCACATAGTGCTGTAATTTGTAAAGAGCAAAGTCAGAAATTTCATATTCGCCTTGCGTATACTCATATTTTACAGACTTGTATTCATTGTTTGAAAAATCCCTGTATGGGCTAAGAGTATGGTCGTCAGCAGATATATAAACAGTATCAATCTCACCCCTCCCAATTAAATAGTTCAGCTTTCTTTCTGTATCTATGTACGAGTCGCTGTAGTAAGAGAAATTTGTAACACCTATTCGTTCGGTTGCCTTTCCAAGGTACCAGCCGTGAGAATCGGCTAGCAGATAAGAGTTATTTTCAGTTGAGTGCTTATAGTAATCATTGAAAAGGAAAAATTTTACAATAAATATTAATCCATTGATTAATAGCATCAAAAGAACAAACCTTAATAATGATTTTTTAAATTTATCCATTTTTAAAATTGGAAGTAAATAAATTCAATATTGCTGGCAAAATTTCCAAACAGGTATATTGATAGCATTATAGCGACATACCAGGACCATCTCCAGGCTCTTCTCCTGTTTATTCCCATATCTCTGATTGCAAAATCTCTCTCCCGACCTCTCCACTCAACAATAATGAACACAATTAGCAGTAAAATTAATGGCAATGTTTTATCTACACCTACAAATGATGGTATAGTAAATAGTGATACGGAGAAGATTTCAGCAACGATATTTACTGCATCTCCTATACTCTCTGCTCTGAAGAAAATCCAGGCAAGTACAGTAAGAAAGAGTGTTAAAATTATCATCCCAAACTCCTTGAGACTTGGAAATCTTCTTCCTTTTGCAACAATCTCCAAATTACTCCTGTTTTTACCAGATATCATTAGTGGAAGAAAATAAAGAGCATTTAATGCTCCCCAGGCTACATATGTCCAGTTTGCACCGTGCCAGAAGCCACTAAGTAAAAAAATAGCAAACGTATTCCTGATTTTCATCCACAGACCACCCCTGCTTCCACCTAGCGGAATATATACATAGTCTCTAAACCAGGAAGATAGAGAGATGTGCCATCTTCGCCAGAACTCCGCAATATCTCTTGAAAAGTAGGGATAGGCAAAATTTCTTAATAGCTCTATCCCGAACAATCTGGATACCCCCAAGGCAATATCGGAATAACCCGAAAAGTCTCCGTAGATCTGAAAGGTAAAGAGGAGTGCCCCAATTAGCAGAGTGCTTCCTGAGTGGTCCTGATGATTATTGAATATAATATTGGCATACTCTGCGCAGTTATCTGCAATAACAATTTTTTTAAAGAGTCCCCAGAGGATCTGTCTGAGTCCGTTAACTGCATTTGAATATTCAAATGTTCTTGATTTAGCAATTTGAGGAAGAAGGTGAGTTGCCCTCTCAATAGGACCAGCTACTAATAACGGAAAATAACTGACAAATAAGGAGTAGTTTACAAAGTCCTTTTCAGGTTGAATCTTCCTGTTGTATATATCAATAACATAAGATAGGCCGTGGAAAGTGTAAAAAGAGATACCTACAGGTAGAATAATATTTAGAGTGCTAACTCCTGCATTAATTCCCAGCATACTCAATGCTTCAGAGAAGGAGTCGGCAAAAAAGTTATAATATTTGAAGAAACCCAGAAATCCTAGATTCATTACTACGCTAACCCATAACCACAGTTTTCTGCGCCCCTCTTTCTGCGTGTTTGAAATGGCAACTCCGGAGATGTATCCCAGTAATATTGATATTAACAGAAGTAATAGAAATCTCCAATCCCAGCTAGCGTAAAAATAGAGACTGGCTGCAAGCAGTAGTATATTCTGAATCTTATGACCTCTTTTTGCAAGAGTCCAGTATAGTAAAAAGACTATGGGAAGGAATATAGCAAATGCAACAGAGTTGAATAACATAGGCGCAAAAATAACAAATTCCTGACTTTTTAAGTCACAAGTATTGCACAATAAAAATATTTAAACTTACTTTGCAAATAAAAGTACTTTCAAATGAAAGATGAAAAGGATTATATAAAGGAGATATCTGAGATACGCTCAATGATGGAGCGATCTTCAAGATTTCTGTCACTCTCGGGTCTCTCAGGGGTAATGGCCGGAATTTACGCTTTGGCAGGAGCGCTGGTTGCATACCTTGTTTTTGGGTTTAATCCGGATTCTATTACATATAGTATGACCGGATCTACTGGAACACTTGCAGATATATCAAGCGTAATAGTTGTTGCTTTGATTATTTTAGTCTTGGCTTTGGGTACTGTAGTTTATCTCTCCAGAAGAAATGCCGGGAGGAGGGGTGAGAAGATGTGGAGTGCTACAACTCGCCGTCTCCTTGCTAATATGATGGTGCCTCTCTCAACAGGAGGAGTCCTTATTCTAATTTTTATTGTAAATGGTCTCACCGGTCTTGTAGCTCCACTCTCTATGATCTTTTATGGTCTGGCCCTCTTTACAGCAAGCAAGATGACCCTTGAAGAGGTTAAGTTTATGGGAATAATACAGATTGTTCTGGGTTTAATCGCTGCCCTTATGATTCAGTACAGTCTCATTATATGGGCACTAGGATTTGGCGTAGTTAATATTGTTTACGGCATTTATATGCATTATAAATACGAACGGTGAAAATTTACATTGAGGGTTTACATAAGGCGTTTGAGAGCAGGATACGTTTAGCAATAATGTCTGCACTTGCTGTGAATGAAACACTTGATTTCAATTCACTCAAGGAGTACCTTGACATAACAGATGGAAACCTTGCCAGCCATATTAAAGCCCTTGAGAAGGAGGAGTTCATAGGGGTTGAGAAGAGCTTTATAGGAAAAAAGCCAAATACACGATACTTTATAACAAAGGAGGGACAAAAGGCTTTTAGATTACATCTTGAGTCACTTGAAAAATTCCTCCAATCCAGTAAAATTCAATAACTAAAATTTTTTTTAGCCATT
Organism: Bacteroidales bacterium; assembly: GCA_028700975.1. GTDB lineage: Bacteria > Bacteroidota > Bacteroidia > Bacteroidales > UBA932 > Bact-08. Next base: position 7,455 of record JAQVRQ010000066.1, read on the forward strand.
AACTTTGAAATGCAAAGTACTATTAAAAAATAATAACCATAATAATTATAATATTTTAATGATGAAAGAAGAAATTATAGCATTTATAAATGACCCCGGTCAGCTTGAGAAGATGTACCGGTCAAACAAAGCGCTCTTTAAAAAGGAGTTTACACTTATTTATCCTCAAGTAGCCGGAAACCAGGTTGCCGATACCTGGAATGAGAGGCTGAATTTTGAACAAGAGATGCAAAGCAAAGGCTCAGCAAAAGAGTTACTTATCGTTATTGCCCTCGCCCTCTTTGCAGGATTTATAGCAAAAATACCATCCATTTTTTCACTGGATGAGGAGGTTTTCTACCCCAGGAATATTGGATTTGTAATATTCCCAATTCTGGCTGGTTATTTTGCCTGGAAGAGTAATCTCTCAAAGGGTAAAATAGCAATAATTACCGGAGCGATTCTAACAGGACTGGTTTTTATTAATGCCCTTCCAAAACCAGAGACCGATACTCTCATACT
>JAQVRQ010000018.1:0-27272 GCA_028700975.1 Bacteroidales bacterium
TGTGGGAGCAGAGGGAGTCGAACCCCCGACCCTCTGCTTGTAAGGCAGATGCTCTAAACCAACTGAGCTATGCTCCCATTTGCAGCCCCATTCTTTTCGTTTGGGAGTGCAAAGATATACCCATTTTTTTATTTTGCAAAAAAATCATTATTATTTTCTAAAAAAATTATTGCATCTGCAACAATAAAGGTAGAGCCTCCAATAAACAGGAGATCTCCATCTTTTACAATGGATTTAAATTTTAATAACGCTGACTCAACGCTCAAATGGGTTTCACCTTTAAAACCAATTTTTTGACATCTCTCTCTAAGCTTCTCTGAGTTTAATGCACGCTCTGTTGAGGCTTGAGTAAATAGATAGTATGCATCTCTAGGCATATATCCAAAGATTTTATCTAGATCTTTCTCTGCCACAAAACCAATGATAATAAAGAGTCTCTTGTAGCTCTGTTTTCTTAATTGAGAAAAAACTATTCTCAGGCCATTCGCATTGTGTCCGGTATCACAAATTATCTCAGGCATTTCAGAAAGCCTCTCCCACCTTCCTCTCAATCCTGTACTTTTAGCAGCAGAACTTATTCCTTTTCTAATATTCTCATCACTCCATCTCTTTCCACACTTATTTAAAAATTGGTTATTATGGCCTAAAATATTTAGAGAGGCTAATACAGTTCTAATATTGTGAATCTGATAATCTCCCTTAAGATCAACTTCATACTCATCCGGCATTACATCCTTAAATCTAGACTCCTGTGCATAAGTCAGGGAAGAGCCAAGTTCAACGGATATCTTGTCAAAAATTGGACGAGTATTATTTAAAACCTCACCAACAACAAGGGGGATTCCTGATTTGATTATACCACCCTTTTCATAAGCAATTTCTGGAAGGGTATATCCCAGATATTCACAGTGATCAAGAGCAATATTTGTTATTATACTTAAAATGGGTGTTATAATATTGGTTGAGTCAAGTCTTCCTCCCAAACCCGTCTCAATTACAGCAATATCTACATTATTTCTGGCGAAATGGTCAAATGCCATTGCAGTAGTAATTTCAAAAAACGATGTCTCTTTCTCAATCATAAAAGATTTATGCAAGTTTATAAAATCAAGTACCTCCTCTTTTGAAATCATCTCTCCGTTAATTTTTATTCTCTCTCTAAAATCAATAAGATGTGGCGATGTGTATAGACCTGTTTTAAGACCGGTCTTCTCCAAAACTGACGCAAGCATATGAGAAACAGAGCCCTTTCCATTTGTCCCTGCAATATGAATAGTCATAAACTTTCTATGAGGACTCCCCAAAAGAGAATCAAACTCCTTCATTGTATCAAGACCTGGCTTGAAAGCCCTGTTACCTACCCTCTGATAAGAGGGAAACTTATTGAATATCCACTCAATCTCTTTATTGTAAATATTATCTTCAAACATCTTTTTCTTTCTCAAATCTTATTAATATTAGTGCAAAATTGGTCATATTTTTCACACATTGGTTAAAAAGCAGTAATTTTATGGCTTCATTACATTATCATCAAATTACCAATGATTCTATTCTTTAAAACAAATCAGAACACAGTGGTTGCAGTTGCAACAAACAAAGAGCTTACCAACAATGAACTTGTTGCTCTCAAATGGTTGCTTGGAGAGGCAATACAGATTGAGAAAGAGAGTATTGAGGGGCACTTCGCCGGTCCAAGAAGAGAAATGATTACCCCTTGGAGCACAACTGCCGTTGAGATAACCCAGAATATGAATATATCAGGAATCACAAGAATGGAGGAGTTTTATCCATTTTCAAGTGAAGATGATATTGTGTATGACAAAATGCTTCAGAGAGTTTATAACAACCTCAGCCAGGAGATTTTCACTATTGAGCATATGCCGGATGAAGTAATTTTGGTTGAAAACATATCAGATTATAATGAAAAAGAGGGTTTAGCCCTCAGCACCGAAGAGATTGATTACCTAGCAAAGCTCTCAGATAAACTAGGCAGAAAGCTTACAGATAGCGAGATATTTGGTTTCTCTCAAGTTAATTCTGAACACTGTCGTCATAAAATATTTAATGGCAGATTTATAATAAATGGAGTAGAGATGGAATCATCTCTTTTTCAGCTTATTAAAAAAACTTCTAAAGAAAACCCAAACAGAATAGTTTCTGCTTATAAAGATAACTGTGCATTTCTTGAGGGACCACGACTATCCCTTTTTCATCCGCTAACTCCAGATCAACCGGACTTTTTCATAACAAAAGAGGAGGATACTGTGATATCTCTTAAGGCCGAGACCCATAACTTCCCTACTACAGTTGAGCCTTTCAACGGAGCGGCAACCGGCTCGGGGGGTGAGATAAGAGACAGGATGGCAGGGGGAAGAGGATCTTTTCCAATTGCAGGAACAGCAGTTTATATGACCTCATATCCTAGACTTGAAACAGAGGGTAGAGACTGGGAGAAGAGCCCGGAAAGAGAGTGGTTATATCAATCTCCACAAGAGATACTCACAAAAGCATCTAACGGAGCTAGTGATTTTGGCAATAAGTTTGGTCAGGCTCTTATCTGTGGAAGTTTGCTCACATTTGAGTATACCGAGGGTTGGAAAGAGTATGGTTACGACAAAGTAATAATGCTTGCAGGGGGAGTTGGATACGCAAAAAAAGCATCGGCACTTAAAGACTCCCCGGAAAAGGGAGATAAAGTTGTTGTAATGGGTGGTGACAACTACAGAATTGGTATGGGAGGAGGAGCAGTATCCTCTGTGGCTACTGGAGAGTTTAAAAACAGCATCGAACTTAACGCAGTTCAAAGATCTAATCCTGAAATGCAAAAGAGAGTTTATAATGCAATCCGTGCATTGGCAGAGAGTGGTAACAATCCAATAGTCTCAGTACACGACCACGGAGCAGGGGGACATCTTAACTCTCTATCTGAGCTGGTTGAGGAGACCGGAGGAGATATCTATATTGATAAGCTTCCTGTTGGCGACCCCACTCTTTCTGCAAAAGAGATAATTGGCAATGAATCCCAGGAACGTATGGGAATGATAATGAAGGACAAAGATATTGAACTGGCAAACAGAGTCGCAGATAGGGAGAGAGCACCTATGTACGTAGTTGGAGAGGCAACAGGTAATCATAACTTCACTTTTGTAAACACTGCCACTTCTGAAAAACCATTTGATCTTGAAGTAAAGGATTTGCTAGGTTCTACTCCAAAGACAATTATGGAGGATACAGAGTTTAAAGATAGATTTGATCCTTTGGAATATGATAGTGAAGATATAATATACTATACCGAACAGGTAATGCAATTAGATTCTGTTGCATCCAAAGATTGGCTAACTAATAAAGTTGACAGATCTGTAAGCGGTTTAATTGCCCTTCAACAGACAGCCGGAGAGATTCAGCTTCCATTGAATAATCTTGGAGTTACAGCAATTGGTTATAAAGATTACAAAGGAATTGCTACATCAATAGGACACGCTCCAGCAGCTGCCATCATTGACTCTGCTGCCGGAAGCAGGCTTGCAATTGCTGAAGCTCTGACAAATATTGTCTGGACACCTCTTGAGCAAGGGATAAAAGGGGTTTCACTCTCTGCAAACTGGATGTGGCCATGTAGGAACCAGGGAGAAGATGCAAGATTATATAAGGCTGTTAAAGCAGCCAGCGATTTTTCTGTAGAGATTGGAGTAAATATTCCCACAGGAAAAGACTCCCTTTCAATGACTCAAAAATATCCAGATGGTGAAAGAGTTTTATCCCCGGGTACAGTAATAATATCCGCAGTAGCAGAGGCTCAAGATATTAGAGTGACAGTAAAACCTGTATTTGCAAAAAGCAGTAATACATCCATAATATACATCCCATTCACAGTTTTAACAGAAAAAAGTCTTGAACTGGGAGGCTCAGCTTTTGCTCAGGTTACAGGACAATTAGGAAATTCAACTCCAGATATTACAGATTCAGATTATTTTGTAAAATGCTTCACCGCTGTACAGGAATTCATTAAGGATGGATTACTTCTAGCCGGACACGATATCTCTGCCGGTGGTCTTATCACTTCACTCCTTGAATTATCATTTCCAAATAAAGAGGGAGGATTTGACGTTAATCTAAACGTAACACAAGAGAAAGATATAATTAAGATTCTCTTCTCAGAATCACCGGGGGTGCTAGTTCAGGTAAATAGTTCTGACCTCTCCAAAATTGAAGAGAAATCTGACAATAATGGGATTGTGATATATAATATTGGCAAGTGGGTTGATAAGAGAGAGGGTAAGATTACTCTTTTCAAACATAGCGTCTCATTTGACATTGATCATATGAGAACACTTTGGATGAAAACTTCATACCTTCACGATATAAGACAAACAGGCAAAGAGCTTGCTTTAAAACGCTTTGAAAATTATAGTCAGCAACCTCTTTTTTATAAGTTCCCGGCAAACTTCTCAGGAGAGACAAATCTATACAATATACCGGATAGCACTTCAAAAAACTCTCCGGTTGCAGCAATCATTAGAGAGAAAGGTTCAAATGGTGACAGAGAGATGGCTTGGGCACTATATAAAGCTGGTTTTAGAGTTAAAGATGTACATATGACAGACCTCATCTCAGGCAGAGAGGGGCTCACAGATGTTAATATGGCGGTTTTTGTTGGAGGATTCTCAAATGCAGATACACTCGGATCTGCTAAGGGTTGGGCCGGAGCTTTCTTATTCAATGACAAAGCAAAACAAGCAATTGACAATTTCTACAAAAGGAGCGACACTCTAAGTTTAGGTGTTTGCAATGGATGTCAATTGATGGCAGAATTGGGGCTCATTACTCCAGAAGAGAGAGAGAGATCTCCGAAAATGGTTCATAATGATAGTCACAAATATGAGAGCGCTTTTGTGGGAGTTACTATCGAAGAGTCACCTGCTATTATGCTTAAATCACTCGAAAATTCCTCTTTAGGAATATGGGTCGCACATGGAGAGGGGAAGTTCTCTTTCCAAGAAGGAGTGAAAAGCTTTAAAACAGCACTCAAGTATAACTATACAGATTACCCGGCAAATCCAAACGGATCACCTGATGGCATTGCAGGAGTCTGCAGTCTTGACGGCAGGCATCTTGCAATGATGCCACATCCTGAGCGTTGCATCCATCCACACAATTGGGCCAACTATCCTTCCGAAAGGGCAATGGAGGAGATAACCCCTTGGTTTGAGATGTTTATAAATGCCAGACGGTGGATTGAACAAATAAAATAGTTTAAAATGAAAAAGATTAAACAGCCAAAAATTTTCGTGTTGGACACAAATGTGATTCTTCACGATTTTAGATCCATTCACAATTTTCAGGAGAATGACATTGTCATCCCTATTAGCGTAATTGAGGAGTTAGACAAGTTTAAAAAAGGTAACGATACAATCAATTACAACGCGAGAGAATTTGTGCGAGAAATGGATAAAATTACTGACAACCAATTATTTGACAAAGGAGTTAAAATTGGAAAAGGTAAAGGGCTCATAAAAATTGAGCTCGGACACCCATTCAGTACACAAATGGCTGAATCTTTCTTTGAGGATACACAAGATCACCGAATACTCGCTACCACTCACTGGATTAAAGAGAATAATGCAGACAGAGTAGTAGTACTCGTCACAAAAGACATTAATCTTAGGATGAAGGCAAAAGCCCTGAGGATAATGGCTGAAGACTACCTTACAGACAGAGTAACAGAAGAACAAGTTGCCAGCATTCACAAAGAGGTTATTACAATTAAAGATATCCCCCAACCTGCTATTGATAAACTTTTTTATGGTAGTGGCTCAACCCTTAAAGAGCTCAGGATAAAAAACGCTGTAGCAAATCAATTATTCAAAATTGAGAGAGAAGAGAGTTCTCATCCCGTACTTGCCAGGTATAACTCGCTTACAGATTCGATAATTGGAATAAAAAAAATTAATGCTTACGGAATTGAGCCAAGAAATGACGAACAGGCATTTGCCATTGATGCTCTGCTAAATCCGGAGATTAAACTAGTCTCACTTACAGGAATGGCAGGAACCGGAAAAACCCTTCTGGCACTTGCAGCTGCAATTGCTCAAGAAGAAGAGTTTGACCAGATACTCCTCTCCAGACCTGTAATACCTCTTCAAAATCAGGATATGGGATTTTTACCCGGAGACATTAAAGAGAAGCTAGGTCCATTTATGTTACCACTATTTGATAACCTTTCTGTAATCAAAAAAACATTTAGAGATACAAGTAAGGAAAATATTAGAATTGAAGAGATGCTCCGAACAGAAAAACTCTTGATTTCTCCACTTGCATACATAAGAGGCAGAAGCCTCTCAAACGTATTTTTCATTGTTGATGAGGCTCAAAATTTAACACCTCACGAAATTAAAACTATCATTACAAGAGCAGGTGAAGGTTCAAAGCTTGTTTTCACCGGTGACATCCACCAGATAGATTCACCTTACTTAGACATTCACTCAAACGGACTCACACATTTAAGCGAAAAAATGTATGGTCAGGAGCTATTCTGTCACATTAATCTCACTAAGGGTGAGAGGAGCGAGCTATCAGAACTAGCTGGCAAACTATTGTAAGGTTTTTTTTGTTATATTTGCACCCCTATTGGAAAATAACCCAAATAATTATAAATATGTCTGATTTTAAAAGAGTTTATTTTTTCGGAGGCAAAGATGCTGAAGGAGACGGCTCAATGAAGAATCTGCTTGGTGGTAAAGGCGCAAACCTTGCTGAAATGTGCAAACTGGATATTCCGGTTCCCGCAGGTTTCACTATCACTACAGAGACTTGTGTTGAGTTTTACAAGAACAAAATGCAGTTTCCTGCCGAACTTAAAAAAGAGGTAGATGATGCTTTGGCAAAAACCGAAGCTGTTATGGAGATGAAATTCGGCGATAAGGAGAATCCTCTACTTATCTCTTGCCGTTCCGGTGCCAGAAGTTCTATGCCAGGAATGATGGAGACTGTTCTTAACATTGGTCTCTGTTCAGATACAATTCCAGGTCTTATTAAAAAGACCGGCAACCCTAGATTTGTTTATGATGCATATCGTCGTCTTATTATGATGTATTCAGACGTTGTAATGGAGAAGGCAGAGGGCGTTGAACCTGAAGAGGGTAAAGGAATTCGTGTTCAGCTTGACAAAATGCTCCAAGAAGTTAAAACAAAAAAGGGCTATAAGAGTGATACAGATCTTACAGAAGAGGATCTTATTCAACTTTGCGACGCTTTCAAAGGAAGAGTTGTTGAAGTACTTGGCAAGCCTTTCCCAGACAATGCATATGAGCAGCTTTGGGGAGGTGTAGGAGCCGTGTTTAAATCGTGGAATGGTAAACGTGCAATCTCTTACAGAAGAATTGAAAACATTCCTGATGAATGGGGTACAGCAGTAAACGTACAAGCAATGGTATTTGGTAATATGGGAGACAACTCTGCAACAGGTGTAGCCTTCTCAAGAAACCCTGCTACCGGAGAGAACAAATTCTATGGAGAGTGGCTTGTTAACGCTCAGGGAGAAGATGTTGTTGCAGGTATACGTACACCAAACCCACTAAACGAATCTACAAAGAACGACCAAAACAAACACCTTTCATCTCTTGAAACAGGTATGCCTGTAGTCTACAAGGAGCTTGATGCAATTCAAAATAACCTTGAGAGACACTTCAAAGATATGCAAGACATTGAGTTTACAATTCAAGATGGTAAACTCTGGATGCTTCAGTGCCGTGTTGGTAAAAGAACTGGACTTGCAGCCCTTAATATGGCTATGGATATGCTCCACGAAGGTCTTATTGACGAAAAGACAGCTGTAATGAGAGTTGCCCCTGCTCAACTTGACGAGCTACTGCACCCAATTCTTGACCCTTTATCTGAAAAAAGAGCTTCTGTTATAGCAAGAGGTCTTCCAGCAGGTCCAGGTGGATCAGTTGGCCAAATTGTATTTACTGCAGAAGATGCTGTTGAATGGGCCGCTGCTGGCAAGAATGTTATCTTGGTTCGCGAGGAGACAAATCCTGAAGATGTTGAGGGTATGAGAGCAGCAGACGGACTGCTAACTGCCCGCGGAGGTATGACTTCACACGCTGCACTTGTTGCCCGCGGATGGGGTAAATGCTGTATTGTAGGTTGTGATCAACTTCATATTGACCTTCACAAAAGGACACTCACTATAGCTGACAAGACATATAAAGAGGGTGATATATTCTCTCTGAACGGATCAAAAGGATTTGTTTACGACTCAGCAATTGAAACAATGAGTGCTACAGAGAATCCACGTTTTGTAGAGTATATGAACATTGTAGACAAATACAGAGTTTTGGGAGTAAGGACAAATGCTGATACTCCTGAAGATGCTCAAAATGCAATTAACTTTGGAGCTGAAGGTATTGGTCTGTTCCGTATTGAGCATATGTTCTATGGTTTGAATTCAGAGGCCCCACTATCTAAACTTCGCAAGATGATTCTTGCAAAGAACATAAATGAACGCAAGAACGCTCTTGCGGAACTGGAGCCATATGTAAAAGAGGCAGTAAAAGGAACAATGAAAGTAATGGACGGAAAGCCTGTTACATTCAGATTACTTGACCCACCTCTTCACGAATTTGTACCACAAGCTGGTGAAAAGCAATCAGAATTAGCAAAAGAGCTAGGAATAACAATTGAAGAGATTAAGAAGAGAGGAGAATCACTTCACGAAGTAAACCCAATGATGGGACACAGAGGTGTTCGTCTCGGTATTACTTATCCTGAAATTTCTGAAATTCAGTTTAAAGCAATTTTTGAAGCTACAGCTGAACTTATTAATGAGGGCTTCAATCCTCAACCAGAGATAATGGTTCCTGTTACAGTTACTGTAAACGAACTTGATCATCAGAAGGTAATCTGCGACAAAATCCATTCAGAAGTTGAGAAGAAATTTGGTGTAACAATATCATATCTTTACGGCACAATGATTGAGATTCCAAGAGCCGCTTTACTTGCAGAGGAGATGGCAAAAACTGCGCAATTCTTCTCGTTTGGAACAAATGACCTCACTCAGATGACATTTGGATTCTCAAGGGACGATATTGGAGCATTTATGGGCGGATATCTTTCTCAAAAGGTTCTTTCAGCAGATCCATTCCAAACACTTGACCAGTCATCTGTTGGTAAACTTGTTGACATTGGAATCAAAGGTGGAAGAAATACAAATCCAAAACTCAAGATAGGAATCTGTGGCGAACACGGAGGAGATCCAGAGTCTGTAGAGTTCTGTCATAAAATTGGTATGAACTATGTATCTTGCTCACCTTTCAGAGTTCCTATAGCAAGACTTGCAGCAGCTCAAGCAGCAATTAAGGAGTACAAATAGGAATCTATGATTTTATAAGTTTTTTGAGCCGGCATAGTAAACCTTTGCCGGCTCTTTTTGTCTAAATAGTAAAATATATTACAGTATGAAAAAGAGCTTTTTGTTATCTCTAGTCTTTTTTTTTGCATTTAGCGGAATTATACTATCACAAGGCAAAGAAAGAGGTAGAGATATTCCCGTTTTAAAAGAGATCTCCGGGTTTCAGGAGGTTAAAAGCATTATCTCCCAAGCAACTGAGATTGTTCAGATAAACGATGTCTGGCATAAAATTTTAGACAATAAAAAAGAGATTGTTGGCTATTGTATGTCAAGCAAACCATACTCAAATGACATCAAAGGATATCACGGATCAACACCTGTAATGATAATTCTTGATAAGAACAAAAAAATAAAAAGAGTTTCGATGCTCTCTCATTACGAAACACAGTCATATATAGATATGCTCAGATATCAAAACTTTTTTAAATCTTGGGAAGGTCTTACAATTAGAGAGGCAATGAACGCCAAGGCACCAGCTGACAGCTATTCCGGAGCAACAATAACAGCAGTAGCAATTAGGAGAAATATTGATATTTTATTAAGGAAGGCTTACGAAAACAGAATTTAACTAACCTTGAAAAGCTCTTGAGTCCCCCCATTCATTCCACCCTATCTCAATACCCATTTTACTTAAATTTTCTTCAAGTTTACTTTTGGATAAATCTGCATCATCATTTATACCTGGTTTATTTTCATAAATCTGGTAATCTTCGCGTACCTCTGTAATAGTCATATTTGGCATAATTATATTAGCCCCGGCTAGTATCGCTCTCTCTCTGCCAAAAGAGTCAAGTACCTGCATAGCAGTTGTAGCTGCAATATTGATACGAGGCATAAGTAGCCTTAGTGCAGCTACCATTTTAAGAGTCATACTAAGATTTGTTGAATTTACACCAAGTTGACCGAGCGGCGTTTCAGAGTGTTTTAGATATGGGCCCATTCCCACCATATGAACACCAATATTTTTAATAAAGAGAAGATCATCAGCTAGATTTTCAACAGTTTGGTAAGGAAGCCCAATCATCACACCTGTTCCAGTCTGATAACCGGTTGTGATTAAATCTTTGATTGCTTGAACCCGTCTCTTCCAAGAGTGTAAGTTATTATTAGGGTGAATTTTTGAATAGAGTTTGGGGTCTGAACTCTCAATCCTTAAAAGATATCTATGAGCTCCTGCTTCAAACCACTCTCTGTAAGTTTCAATTGTCTGCTCTCCCAATGAAAGAGTAATACCCAGCTTCCCATCTGATATAAGTTTTATCTTTTTAACTAGATCAGTTACATAGCTGGTATACTTAGGAGATGTTCTTTCGCCTGCTTGAAGGACCAGAGAACCATATCCTGCTTTTAGTGCAAATTCGGCACCATCCAACACCTGTTTCTCTGAAAGTTCATATCTGTGAACATTTTTATTATCTAATCGTATACCACAATAGAGGCAATTCTTTATACAGATATTTGAAAGTTCAATAAGTCCTCTGAGGTATACTTTACTCCCAATATTCTCAATTTTAACCTTATATGCTTCGTCCAGAATTTCAGATATTTTATCAGGATTCTCTTCAGACAATATCGCAATAATCTCATCCCTTGTTGAAACTCCCCTTAACTTAATGCTCATTCTATTTTTGAATTTTAATCAAAGGTTCAATAGCCCTCTCGTAAATACCCATACACCACGCAAGAGCCATACCATAATTGGTAACCGGAACTCCTGCCTCAATAACATCCTTTAGTCTAGACCACAATTGCCTTTGAGTAATCATACAACCACCACATTGAATAACAAGAGCATAATCATTTATGGGTCTTTTAATTAAATCTAATCCGGCAACAACATCCCACTCAATTATACTGCCACTTCTCCTCTTAAGCAGAGCTGGTATTTTAACTCTTCCAATATCATCACAGGAACTGTGATGTGAACAGGACTCTAATATAAGGACACGGTCACCATCTTTAAGATTATCAATAGTGGGAGTCCCATCCATATACTTTTCAAAATTTGATTTACTATAGGCAAGAAGTATACTGAATCCAGTCAAAGGAATATCCTTCGGAATATCATTATTTACCTGTTCAAAAGCCTGACTATCTGTAACTACTAGAGATATTTTCTCTTTAGCAGATTTAATAAAATCTTTAACTTGAGCTGGCTGTAGAACAGTTGCAATACCACCTGAATCAAGAATCTCCCTTATTGCATTAACCTGGGGTAATATGAGTCTTCCTTCAGGAGCTTCACTATCTATTGGTGTAACCAATAGAATATTATCACCGGGGTTTACCAAATTATCGAACATTCCTCTCTTTACAAAAAAGCTACTTTCAATATTTTTTAAAATAAGTGAAATAAGATTTTCCACCATTAATTTCTGCACCATCTCATCCAACATTGCACAGGAGAACTCAAGAACATCACACTTGTACTTAGCAGTTAACTCAAGTGCAATTTCTCTATCCATTGGAATCATATCTGACTGATTATGAAGAATAATAAATGGGACAGACTCTTTTCTAAACTGATTAATAAGCTCCTTCTCAAATGTTTCAAATGAATTATTTGTGTAGATTAAAATTGCTAAATCAATTTGCTTAATTACCTGCCTGCTCTTTTCTACTCTCTTGGCACCAAGTGCACCCTCATCATCAATCCCGGCAGTATCAACAAGAACTGCAGGTCCAAGCCCAAAAATTTCCATCCTCTTTTTAACAGGGTCAGTAGTAGTCCCGGGAGTCTCGGATACTATTGCTACATCCTCTCCTGAAAGTCTGTTTATCAAGGAGCTTTTTCCAGAATTTCGCCTACCGAATACTCCAATAAATCTAGCTTTAGTCATAAAATTTCAGAATTGCATAAGAGATTTCCAGTATTGGATAAATCTTCAAGTCAAAGTTAACTATTTTGCACAAATGAAAATATGTGAGTTATTTTTGAAGAGGTTAAAACTCTTTATTAATATGAAAAATAAGAAGAAAAAGGTAGGGTTTTGGATTGCATTGGCTTTTGTTGCTATAATTGCAATGTTCGTCATTTTTAATTGGGAGGCTTTTGCATCAGGATTTGAAGCAGGGAGAGCTCTTGCAGAGTAATTGATTTAAGGGGATGTTCTCGTTAAACAGAGACATCCTCTTGCTCTTTAAAAGAGTTGATAACAACAAATGCCCATCTCCAATGGTTATAGAATAGATTGGATGCTAAAGGAACAAGTACAATTGCAATTAAACCATACGAGGTAAAGTGAAGGAAGAGAAACAGAATAATAACCGTTACAATTGCAGTAACAAGCTGAGCCTTATAATGAGGCACCTCATTTCCAGCCAAAAGGATAGAGGTTGAGATATAAGTAAATCCATCTAGTAAAGCCGATATTAAAAGAATTATTAAAAGCCAGTTTTCAATAAATTGGGTTTGACTTCCAATAAAATTCAATAAAACATCTCCAAGTATAAGAGTTCCTGCAAGAGACAACACAAATACAGCACTTGCAACAATAATTGCTTTATAGTACATCCTTTTAAGCTGAAAAATATTGTTTGTAATCTTATGCTGAGTAATCTTGGGATAAAAAGTAACAAACCAAACAACAGATAAAGTATATGTTATCTCTGCAACTTGTTTACTTAGTCCATAATCACCAATAACAGATAAAGGAATATATAAACCTGCAAATGCAGCAAGCATTCTGTTTGATACAATCCAGCTTAATCCGGTAAGGCCAGATTTATAGGCTGTATTCCATAAGTTTTTAAGAGTATCTTTCCAAGAATAAGGAATTACAGAACTAAGTCTCTTTTTAGTAGATGAATCGTAAAAGGCATTGTAAGCTAGAATTCTGTTAACTGTTACAGAAACTATCTGTCCAACAACCATTGAGACTATGCCATAACCTAAAATCAATAATATTGAGGCAACAATTATATGTAACGATTGAGAAAGAACTACTATCTGTCTTGCTCTTTTAATCATACCCCTTCCCACTAGCATTGAATCGTAGTAGTATGTATAAAACTGATAACACAAAAGCGCCCCGTATAAGTACCACGAAACCCTAGCCATTATGAGATCACCACCATAACCCTCTAATATATGCTCAAGGTAAAAGATACCCACCGAGCCAAGAAAAATTATCAGAACAAGAGCAACAGAGCCATAAAACCGTTTTACAGCCTTAATAAGAGCTCCCAAAAGAGAATAATCTATCTCTCCTCCCTCCTTTACCGGATCAAAACCTGTGGCTTTAAAACTCTTTGCTCCACTATATACATATGTTACAGCCCTGGAGAATGTTGGAGAGAAACCAAAATCGAGTAACTCTGTTATTGCTTTTATACTAAGCATTATGCTCCACAAACCATAATCTTCAGGTGAGAGCATTTTTAAAATAAGCGGCAGAATTATGAGGGCAGATGCTACCCTCATAAAACTGGCGCCATAATTCCAAAGCAAGTCTCTCCTGCCTATCTTCATTCAATAATATTAAAACAAATATTTGGCCATAAATTCAATACGATTGTTATGATTTACATCAAATTGTTCAACCGGCTTGAAATACATATCTACACTCTTAGCCCATCTTGCGTGTGAAAGAGAGTATTCAAGTCCAAAGATAAGTTTCTTTGAGATAGTATAGGTAATTCTTGGAGAAATTCTTGAGAACCAGTTAAGGTTAGGGTCTTTGTAAAAACCATACAAATAGGTACCTCCTGACATTGACATATCCATCGTCTTACTTGTACCCAGATTTTTCTGATAGCCTGCAAAAATACCAAGTTTGAAATTTTTAAAGTAAGGTGATTCAAAATCAATCCAGGTTGAATATGCCTTAATATTTGCGTAAGGGTAGTCCGCAATTGGAGATGTTGAACTTGAAAGATAATCAACATATTTTCCATAACCACCCATCATTCCAAGGTGTGAAAGATTCTCCCCGTATATACCCCAAAGACGAAGTGTGTATCCTTGAGCAATGTTAGCACGGAAGAAGGCATTAATATCATAAGAACCAATAGTTTTCTTGTAAAGGTTATTGTTATCTGCTACCCTTGGTTTCAAGAGTTTATAACCAAATGTAATACCGCCAAACAGTTTGTCTGTACTCCCAAATTTCATTTGTACCTGGAGATTTGGCATACCAGCTTGCGCCTGAGCTTTTGAAGGACCTAGTGAGTTATGGCCACTGAACATATGAGCAGCCATTATAAGAGTCATATTTTTTGAGAACTTGTGAGTAAACCTTATCTGCATATTTCTGTTAAGCGGATTAAAAGGGTATCCTGCACCAAATCCAACTGTTTGGCCTACTACCTCTTTAACACTTGTCAGGTGATCTGTCTGACCAAAAATAAGAGAACTCTTTTCCCACTCAATATTTATATATGCGTGTCTCAAATTTAACATACCTATATATGTCTCAGCAGAGCCTGTAAAGTCCGCCTCAACATAAGTTGAAATATTTGCATTTAAAAGTTTTAGTCCTGAAAGGGTGAATGACAATCTTGAAGTTGCAACTGAAAAATTGAGAGAGCCTGTCTCGTTTAAATCCACACCGGTTGATGAAAGTTTTGGAGCTAAAGGGTAAAAAAAGATGTGGTCATACCTTGAAACTCTAGAGCGATAATCATCATAATAGCTCTTAAATTCTACAAAGCCACCAAGTTTATAAGAGATTTTATTCTCTTGAGATTTTAAAACGGATGATCCGGCAAAAATTAATAGAATAAGTAAAAATAGATGTCTTTTCATAGTCAGTTTGATTGTTTTATGATTCAAAGATACATTTTTTATAAATTAAGTATCACCTTTTACTATTTTTTAATTAGTATAAAAAAGGAGGAGAGAAAATATTTCTCTCCTCCTGTAGCCCCACCGCGACTCGAACGCGAATCTGAAGTTTAGGAAACTTCCGTTCTATCCCTTGAACTATAGGGCCATCAAAAAATTGTTAGTAAGCCCATTTATAAAGCAATGAGCCCCAAGTGAATCCTGCGCCAAAGGCAGATATTACAAGAATATCACCCTTTTTAAAATTCTTTTCATACTCCCACAAAACAAGTGGTATTGATGTTCCTGCAGTATTTCCGTATTTCTCAATATTTATAAGGATCTTTTCAGGCGTGAGTCCCATTCTCTTTCCAGTAGCCTCTATGATCCTCATATTAGCCTGATGAGGGATAAGATAAGCAATATCTTCTGCTTTTAGGGAATTCTTTTCCATTATCTCAACTGAGACATCGGCCATTCTGCTTACAGCATACTTAAATACTGTTTGTCCATCCTGATGAATATAATGCTCTCTGTTTTTAATAGTCTCCTGTGTAGGAGGATAGAGAGACCCGCCGGATTTTTGATATAGATAATGCCTACCTATTCCATCTACTCTCAGTATCTGATCAAACAAACCAAGATTATCATCTTCTGTTGGCTCAATCAACATCGCAACTGCTGCATCACCAAAGAGTGGACAGGTAGTTCTATCTGTATAATCTGTCATACAAGACATTCTCTCTCCTGTAACAAGGACCATCTTTTTTGATTGTCCACTCTGAACAAATGCAGATGCTGTAGCAAAAGAGAATAGAAAACCAGAGCAACCAGCGTTAATATCGTAACCCCAGGCATTAGTAATTCCAACTTTATCTGAAATTATATTTGCAGTTGCGGGAAAAAGCATATCAGGTGATACTGTTGCACAAAGAACCATATCCACATCATCCGGATTGGTCCCTGTCTTTTCAAGAAGCCTCCTTACTGCCTCAGCTCCCATATAGGATGTTCCGAGTCCATCCTCTTTTAAAATTCGTCTCTCTCTCACACCAATTCTTGACATTATCCACTCATCGGTTGTGTCAACCATAGTAGATATTTCATCGTTTGTGAGAATGTATTCCGGCAGAAAAGCTTCAATTCCGGTAATGATTGCTCTTTTAGTACTCATCAGAAATAGGTTTAGTGCTGTATTAGAACAACTGGTTTTGTGATATTGCACACAATTTGTGCCAAAACTTTCAGCCTACCCTACAAATTGCACCACTGCGGGAAATTGATCCGGCAGTAAAGTACAAAACTCTACCTTACACCAGGTTGAAATTAAGCGGTTGGTTTTTCAATTACCAAACGTCCTCTGTAGAAGCCGCACTCTGGGCATACTCTGTGATAAAGAACAGCTGCTCCGCAGTTTGAACAAGTTCCAAGCGTAGGCACCTCTGCCTTGTAGTGAGTCCTGCGCTTATCTCTGCGTGTCTTGGAAATTCTGTGTTTTGGATGTGCCATTTTTCTATCTTTTATCTATTTAATTCAACAAATCTTTTAGTTTTCCAAAAGGTGAGTTCTCAAGGAACTCTTTTTTAGCATCTCTGTACGAAAGTGCCTCAAGTTTTTTTGCCATTTCACTATTGCATTCACCTTCATTGTGAACTCTTTGTAATGGAAGACTAAGGCAAACATAGTCATAAAAAAACTGTTCCAGATTGAGCTCTGCTTCTCCCGGGTCCAGTATCATTACCTCATCGCTATCCTCCTCTCCTTCACTTCTTGCAAACTTCACAATAAGCCTCACATCTGTTTCCAGAGGAATCCTCAGCTCATCCAGGCATCTGTCGCATTCAGTAATTATCTCTCCCTTCACAACACCTGACACTCCTATCCACAGTGGCTGTTTGTCAAGAACAATAGTTGCAGTTAAATCAGCTTCTGTCAACAGCGTTTCATCAAACCTGTCGAAGAAAGGGGTGTCCAGCGTGAAAGTGTACTTGTGTTTCCCGGTTGACAGCCCTTTTATAGGGATCAGAAAATCGTTATGAACTGCTTTACTCATATCTAAAATGAGCCTGCAAAGTTAATCTATTTTTTCAAAATACAAACCTATTGTTAACTCTTTCTCCTTTTTCTCTCATTCTCATCCAGATATATCTTTCTAAGTCTGATTGATTTTGGAGTAAGTTCCACAAGTTCATCCTCCTGAATGTATTCAAGAGCCTCTTCAAGAGAAAAAATAACCGGAGGAGTTAACATAGCTTTATCATCTGTACCGGAAGCCCTTACGTTTGTCAGTTTTTTGGTTTTGCAAAGGTTTATTCCCATATCATCTCCACGAGAATTCTCCCCAACTACCTGTCCTGCATAAATCTCATCTCCCGGATGTATGAAAAATTTGCCCCTATCCTGAAGTTTATCCATTGAATATGCTATGGCCGTACCGGTCTCAATTGCAATTAGAGACCCATTTGTCCTCTTCTCAATTTCACCTTTAAATGGCTCATAAGCCTTGAATCTATGTGAGACAACAGCCTCACCTTGAGTTGCAGTCATAAGATTGCTTCTCAATCCTATGAGACCTCTTGAAGGTATGTCAAAATCAAGATGAACCCTCTCGCCTCTGTGTTCCATATGTAACAGAGATCCTTTTCTCCTTGTAACCATCTCAATAGCCCGTCCAACCATCTCTTCCGGGAGGTCTATGGTAAGATGCTCAACAGGCTCGCACCTCATACCATTAATTGTTTTATCCAATACCTTTGGCTGACCAACCTGAACCTCAAATCCCTCGCGCCTCATTGTCTCAATAAGTACAGAGAGATGTAGAACACCTCTTCCGTAAACTATAAAGGAGTCTGCTGTCTGCCCCTCTTTAACCTTTAATGCCAGATTTTTTTCAAGCTCCTTTTCCAACCTATCTTTAAGGTGCCTTGATGTTACAAGTTTACCCTCCTTACCAAAAAAAGGAGAGTCGTTTATTGTAAACAACATACTCATTGTTGGCTCATCAATAGCAATTGGCGGCAAAGCCTCTGGACTTTCTGCATCTGCCAATGTATCTCCTATCTCAAATCCCTCAATACCTACCACAGCACAAAGATCTCCACTCTTAACAAAATCAACTTTTGCCTTTTCCAGACCTAAGAAAATCATTAGATCTTTGATTTTAACCTTCTCTTTGCTCACACCATCTCTTTTACATAAGGTGAGATTCATCCCAGGTTTAAGGATTCCTCTATGAAGCCTTCCAATGGCTATTCTACCAACATATGGAGAATACTCCAAGGAGGAGATAAGTAATTGAGGTGTACCCTCAAGCTCTTCCGGTTCCGGAATCTCATCTATTATAGTATCGAGAAGGGCTGTTATATCTTGTGTTGGATTTTTCCAGTCAGTTGACATCCAACCCTGTTTGGCACTACCATATATCGTCTTGAAATCAAGTTGTTCCTCTGTTGCATCCAGGCTAAACATAAGATCAAACACCTGCTCATTAACCTCATCTGGTCTGCAGTTAGGCTTATCTACTTTATTAATAACAACTACCGGTTTCTTCCCCATCTCTATGGCTTTTTGGAGAACGAACCTTGTTTGAGGCATTGTCCCTTCAAACGCATCTACCAGCAGAAGTACTCCATCTGCCATATTTAGAACCCTCTCTACCTCGCCTCCAAAATCTGCGTGGCCTGGAGTGTCTATAATGTTAATTTTATAATCTTTATATGGTACTGAGACATTCTTTGCAAGAATAGTTATTCCCCTCTCTCTCTCAAGATCATTATTATCCATTATAAGGTCGCCAAGTTTTTCCGAATCACGAAAAATCCTTGCCTGCTGTATCATCTTGTCCACCAACGTGGTTTTGCCATGATCCACGTGTGCGATGATGGCTATGTTTCGTATTTTTTGCATATTGTGGCCGCAAAAGTAGATATAAAATATTATTTTTGCCCCCGATTTCAAGAAAAACTCCTCCCAATGACAGAAAAAATCATTATTATTGACTTTGGCTCACAGTTTACACAACTGATAGGCAGAAGATTAAGAGAATTAAACGTTTATTGTGAGATATTCCCTTTTAACAAAGTTCCTCAGTTAGATGAGAGCGTAAAAGGTGTAATACTCTCGGGAAGCCCATTTTCGGTAAGAGATGAGCAGGCACCTCAAATAGATCTCAGTAAAATAAAAGGCAAGCTTCCGCTTCTTGCTGTATGCTATGGTGCACAATATTTGGCCAAGCACTTTGGCGGAGATGTTAATGCTTCCGTTACAAGAGAATATGGGAGAGCAATTATAAAAATTGACGATAGAGGATGTCCTTTATTCAAAGATATTGAGTCCGGATCTCAGGTCTGGATGTCTCACGGAGATACAATTACAGCACTTCCGTTAGGAGCTGTTCCTGTAGCATCAACAGAAGAGATAGCAAATGCCGCCTATAGAATTGAAGGAGAAAAAACATACGCAGTTCAGTTCCACCCAGAGGTTTACCACACAACTAATGGTCTTGAAATCCTAAGAAATTTTGCAATGAATATTTGCAAATGTACCGGAAGCTGGACTCCCTCCTCATTTATTGAAACAACAGTAAAAGAACTTAAAGAACAACTTAGTAACGACAAGGTTATTCTTGGCCTTTCAGGTGGTGTTGACTCAACAGTAGCCGCTGTACTTCTTAACAGAGCAATTGGGAAGAATCTTTACTGCATCTTTGTAGATAATGGTCTTCTGAGAAAAGATGAATTTGAGTCAGTGCTTGACTCATACAAACATATGGGATTAAATGTAATTGGAGTGCGTGCCGGTGAAAGATTTATGGATTCCCTTAAAGGAATTTCAGATCCTGAGCTAAAAAGAAAAGCAATAGGTAAGACTTTTATTGATGTTTTTGATACAGAATCACATAAAATTGAAGATGTAAGCTGGTTGGCCCAAGGCACTATTTATCCGGATGTTATTGAATCTGTATCAGTAAATGGGCCATCCGCCACAATTAAGTCTCATCACAATGTTGGTGGACTACCGGATTATATGAAACTTAAAATAGTAGAGCCTCTCAAATCCCTTTTCAAAGACGAAGTAAGAAGGGTGGGAAGAGAGCTTGGGATAGCTCACTCTCTAATCTCCAGACACCCCTTTCCAGGCCCGGGCTTAGGGATAAGAGTTCTGGGAGAGATAAATGAAGAGAAACTAAATATCCTAAAAGAGGCAGATGCTATTTTCATAAAATCATTAAAGGATAGCTCTCTCTATGAAAAAGTGTGGCAAGCCGCAGCAATACTACTCCCGGTAAAAAGTGTAGGAGTTATGGGAGATGAACGAACATATGAATATACTATAGCCTTGAGAGCAGTAACCTCTACAGATGGAATGACTGCAGACTGGGTTCACCTCCCATATGAATTTCTTGCAAAGGTCTCAAATGATATAATAAACAGGGTAAAAGGGGTTAATAGAGTAGTTTACGATATCTCTTCAAAACCACCCGCAACAATCGAGTGGGAGTAATTTAAAAATAGATGAGTACTCTATATATCAATACTTATACCGGCTGAAAAGACTCTTCCAGGCATTGGAAAGCCAAAATTGATAGAGTATTTGGCTCCGGTTAGATTATCACCTTTTGCAAAAATAGTGTATCTAAGAATATTAATTTTACCGGTGTATGAAGCAGAAGCGTTAACAACTGCATAGCTCTCCTTAACAGGGGAGTTACCCAGTGCAATATAGAGATCTGATATGCTCTGTACCCCAGCATTAAATCTAAACTTTCCCGGAGTATATTCGATATTTGCATTAAACATATTTTCCGGAGCGGCTAATACAGGATTCTTCATTTTTAAATAAGAGTAGTTTGAAGAGAAATAAAGATTTTTTGCAATTTCTCCGCTCAATTCTACTTCAAAACCTCTATTATTTACAATTCCTGTATTTACATTTCTCGGTTTTCCATCAATAAATGCTATCTGAATAAGATTCTCTCCGGTGACCAGGAAAAATGCCACCTCGGCACTTAACCTCCCATCCCAAAGAGTTTGAAGAATTGAGACCTCGTTGTTGAAAAATCTCTCAGGCAGCAAATCAGGATTTTGAGGAGGAAACATAAACATCTCCCTAATATTTGGACTTCTAAATCCTTTAGAAAAGACATATTTAATTGTATTTCCTTTAATCAAGTTCAAAGTTGCTCCCGCCTGAGGAACCCACTCCCCGCCAAAAATAGAGTTATTTTCATATCTGAGTCCTGCGTTTATATTCAACACCTTAAAGAACTCCTGTTGAGCAATAACATATCCAGCAATTTCTGATACGTTTTTATCAACAAGCTCAACCTCTACAGCTGAGGAGTTTTTAACCGGTACATTAGAGGCATTGCCTCCCCAATTTTTAAAATCTGCCCCAACAGTTATTGTTGTCCCATTATTTCCAATGTAACTCTGATATAGCATAATACCGGAATTATGGTCATACGATTTGAACATCATTTCGCGAGGTGTACCACCTTCAAAATAGCCATCATTTATATAGTGGTCTCCAAAACCATAAAAGCCTTTCAGTGCTCCACTAAATTTTCCAGTGTTGTTTTCCAGTGATATGGATCCATTACCTCTTAAAATGTCCATCGTATTTTCAAAAATTGGCTTAAAGGACTCTCCTGGATTTTGAGAGACTGTTTTAGCAATAGAGAAGTCCCCGGAAATTTTAAAGTTCTGGCTTAATTTGTAAGAAGATTTAATGTAACCATTTGTTATCCGGAATCCTGAGTTCTCTCTATGGCCATCAGTTTTATCGTGATTAACAGATACAAAGCCAGAGAATTTCCCCTTTGCAAATCCGCTACTTAAAAGGTATTTCTGAGTGTTATAAGAACCGTACATAAAACGTCCTTTTAATCTAAACCCATCTTCAAGTTGTTTGTGAGTTATAACATTTATAACACCTGCAGCTGCGTTAGATCCATAAACCAAAGAGCCGGGCCCCCTTACAACCTCTACTCTCTCAGCATCAGACGCAACATATATATCGGGTAATGAGTGTCCAAAAATCCCTGCAAACTGAGGTTGTCCGTCCATCATAAGAAGAACCTTGTTCCCCTGTCCAATTCCCCTAATATTAACTACTCCGGCTGAACCCTCAGATACTCCAAATCCTGTAACACCTTTCTGTGTCACAAAAAGTCCGGGGACCTCTTTGCCAAGAGATGGAAGTAAGGCAGAATTAACGGATGGCTCAAGTTTTGAAGCATTTATAATGTTTATTGAATTTGGAACTAATGTGCGTTTTAAGAGATGTCTGTTAGTAGTAACTACAACGGAGTCAATAACTCGGTGAGAAGTAGTGTCTGTTGAGTAAAGTTTCTCTGTAGAGAGTACAAACAGCGTGGCAATAATTATAATTGTCAGTTTTTGCATTGAAATTAATTTTGGATAGCAAATATAGTAAAATACTCTATCTTCTTGGATGTGCCTTTAGGATTCCCTCTCTCCAGCGCTCGCTATTAAGATGAGTATATATCTCAGTGGTTAGAATACTTGAGTGACCTAGCATCTCTTGAACAGCTCTTAAATCTGCCCCATTTTCAACCAAATGAGATGCAAATGAATGACGAAATGTGTGAGGAGAAATATCTTTTAAAACACCCGCAATTGCAGCTTGTTTTCTTAACATTATAAATATCATCTCTCTTGACAACTTTGTTCCTCTTCTGCTCAGAAAGAGTATCTCCTCATTCCCTCGTTTAACTATTTCTCTCCCCCTGCCGGAGATATAAGTTTTGATAGCATCAGAGGCCGGTTCTCCTATTGGGACAAGTCTTTGCTTATCTCCCTTACCGGTAACTCTTACAAATGACTCCTCCAAAAACACATCAGAAATTCTCAACGAAACCAATTCAGTAACTCTAAGCCCACAAGAGTAGAGTACTTCCAGAATAGCCCTGTTTCGATGACCCTCGGGAAGAGAGAGATCTACAGATGATATAATTTGTTCTATTTCAGAAACAGATAGCACAACAGGAATATGTCTGCCTACCTTTGGCGACTCTATCTTCTCTGTAGGGTCTCCATCAAATTTTCCCTCAATCTCCAAGAATTTAAAAAAAGCTCTAAGTGAACTTATTACCCTTGCCTGCGATCTTTTTGAAAGGCCATCTTTAACCCTCTTTTCAAGATATGAAGATATTATGGATTCCACATCAGAAGTGGTGTTACCTACCTCCTCTCCGGAATCTTCACAATAAAGAAGAAATAT
The DNA here is from genome assembly GCA_028700975.1 of Bacteroidales bacterium. Taxonomy (GTDB): domain Bacteria; phylum Bacteroidota; class Bacteroidia; order Bacteroidales; family UBA932; genus Bact-08. The sequence continues at coordinate 23,421 of JAQVRQ010000018.1, forward strand.
CTCAATATCTGACTCGTAAGAGGAGATAGTATTGGATGACATTGATCTCTCAAGCCTGAGATACATTCTGAAATCGTGCAGTAAAGTGTTATGCCTTTCGCTTTTCAAATAAATGGATTACTTTTGTAGCAAATTTAGCGAGAAATATGATTCAAAAGAAAACAAAGATTGTCTGCACAGTATCAGACAGAAACTGCAGCCCCAAATTTATTGAATCAATCTATAAAGAGGGGATGAATGTCGTGAGAATTAACTCTGCACACACAACACTGGATTCCTCTTTGGAAATAGTAAAAAACACAAGGAGCGTATCAGACAAAATTGCCTTACTAATTGACACAAAAGGGCCAGAAATAAGACTTACCGAGATGAATCCTCCTGAAGGGTTCAAAGTAAAGAGAGGAGATACAGTCTATTTTGCAGATGATGTTAACGGCATCTCCGGAAACTTTCTCCTCTACACAAACTACTCTGGTTTTGTAAAGGATGTCCCTGTTGGAGCTAATATTCTTATTGACGACGGTGAGATTAAGCTAGTAGTTGAAGAAAAAAGCAATGGAAAACTTAAGTGTAAGGTAGATAATGACGGTGTTATTAAAGGCAAAAAGAGCATTAACGTACCAAACGTATCAACAAAACTTGAATCAATTACTCAAAAAGATCACGATTTTATAGTATGGGCTATTGAGAACGAACTTGACTTTGTTGCACATTCATTTGTAAGAAACAAATCAGATCTTGATGCTGTTAATAAAATCATAAAAAAACACAAAGGTCACCTTAAAGTCATCGCAAAAATTGAAAATAAGGAGGGCGTTGACAATATTGACGAAATCATTGACAACTGCTACGGAATTATGATTGCAAGAGGAGACCTTGGAGTTGAGATTGAGGCAGAAAAGATACCGGTAATCCAGAGAGACATAATTAACAAATGCCACTCAAAGCATAAACCTGTTATAGTAGCAACCCAGTTGCTTCATACAATGATTGACAATCCCAGGCCAACAAGAGCGGAGGTTAACGATATTGCAAGTGCAATTTTTCAGAGCACAGATGCAATAATGTTAAGCGGTGAGACTGCCAACGGCAAATATCCTGTTGAATCTGTAAGAACTATGGCAACTATTGCTAAGGAGATTGAACAGCATATGGTTCCTTGCACAGAACTTAAGGTTGGAGATGTTACCTGGCCTACTGCAGAGGTACTCGCCAGATCAATTGTCTTTGCTACTACCAAACTACCCATAAAGCATATTGTAATAGACACAATGACAGGAAGGACCGGAAGATATGTATCGGCATTGAGGCCGATGGTCCCCATTCACGCCAAATGCTATAAACCAAATGTTATGAGAGAGTTGGCCCTATCATTTGGAGTTTATAGTTACTTTGTCTCTCTTGTCCCGTCAAAAGATGATTTTGTTAAAGAATCTGCTCAAAAACTTGTGGATGATAATCTGGCAAAAAAATCTGATATGATTGGAGTTTTAGCCGGTAGTTTTGGGGTTCAGGCAGGAGCTTCATTTATAGAACTGAGTACAATAGAAAATATGATATCATAATTTATAAAATGTTATCATAACTCTTTTTCATTATAAAACTTGCAAAATGCACTGAGCCCGCAGCCGGTGCATTTTGGTTTTCTGGCAAGACATACATACCGGCCGTGAAGAATAAGCCAATGGTGAGCAATCGCTCTTTTCTCCTCTGGTATGTTGTTGGTTAAATCCTTCTCCACACTGAGAACATCCTTTCCGGAAGAGAGACCCAGCCTTCTTGAAACCCTGTAAACGTGTGTATCAACAGCTATTAAGGGCTTACCAAAAATTACAGAAGCAATAACATTTGCACTTTTTCTACCCACTCCGGGGAGTTTTTGGAGCTCAGCAGGATCATCAGGTACAACAGAGTTGAATTTATCCACCAAAACCATTGCCAGTCCGGAAAGATGTTTGCTTTTATTATTTGGGAAAGTAACAGATGCAATATAGGGAAGAATATCCTCAGGAGAGGCCTTGGACATTGCCTCTGCATTAGGGAACCTCTCAAAAAGGGCCGGAGTAACCATATTGACCCTTTTATCTGTACACTGGGCAGAGAGAACCACAGCAACCATAAGTTCAAAAGGGGAGTTATAATCAAGCTCCGTTTCCGCTACGGGCATATTTTTCTCAAACCATCCCAGAATTCTAAAATATCTTTCGCTTTTTTCCATCATCAGATAAGAAAATCATCATCCAGCAACCTTGTGATATCTATCTCCTGAATTGCCTCAATCTCTGTACAAGATAGATTTTCGCACAACAAAACCCTTCCAGGATACCTCTTAACAATTGAACGGTTATGAGTTACAATAATAATTGCCGGGCCCTCCTGAGAGTGTATCTTCATAAGAAGATTCATAATGTCTGTAGATGTCTCAGAATCAAGATTACCGGTAGGTTCGTCAGCAAGAATAATCTCCGGATTATTCAATAAAGCCCTTGCTATAGCTACCCTTTGCTGCTCTCCTCCTGAAAGCTGGTGAGGCATCTTATGAGCCTTTAATTGCATACCAACACTCTCAAGTCGTGTCTTAATTACAGAGTCCATTCCTGAACTATCCTTCCACCCTGTTGATTGAAGAACAAATTTTAGGTTATCATAAACACTTCTATCAGTTAAAAGCTGAAAATCCTGAAAAACTACCCCTATCTTTCTTCTAAGTAAATGGATTTTTTTTGGAGAGAGTTTCGAGAGAGTATATCCAGCCACTTTTGCCTCACCTTTTATAAGAGGAATCTCACCAATAATTGTCTTCACTATTGATGTTTTTCCGCTCCCCACACGTCCAACAAGATAGACAAGCTCCCCCTTGTTAATTGTTATATTAAGGTCCGATATGATAAGACTCTCCTCCTTAACAATATCTGCATTCTGTATCTCAATAATTGGTTCAAAAGGCTCTGTAGGCATGATGATTGCTGTTTATTGATGCAAATTTACTAAATTTGGCATCTAAATAACGACATCTTCTTAAAGTTTGATTAAAATGAAAGGAATCTACAAACTTGCATATACAATCCTCTTACTGTTTAGTATAACCACAACTGCCCTCTCTCAGGGAAACCAAGGTTACAGACAGAAGTTAGACAATGCCTGGCAATTTTACGAAAGAGCTATGTATCCTGCAGCTATGAATGCCGTTCAAGAGGTTTTAACCTCTGCAAGGACAAAAGGTGAGACAGAGATGGCAGATGCGGAAGCTCTAAAAGTGCTCTGTGCGATCAAGCTAAGCTACCCTAATATTGAAGGACTTGTAGATGATTATTTAGACAAATACCCATATTCAAGCGAAAAAGAGACAGTAAGACTTAACCAAGCCTCTTACCTCTTCAATCAGCAAGATTATTTGAAGGCAGAGGAGATTATGAGTGACATCAATACAAAGAGCCTCTCTCCCGTTCAAAATAACGAATTCAACTTTATGAAGGGCTACAGTCTTATGAGAACCGGCAGGCTTACTGAGGCCGAAACCTTTTTTAATAAAGTAATTGGCTTTACAACAACATCTTTTACAAATCCTGCTAAATACTATCTAGCATATCTCTCATATATGCAAAAAGATTTTAGAAAAGCGATTGATCAATTCTCCAAAATTGAAAAAGATCCTAGATTCGCAGCTTTGGCATCCTATTATTCAATGGAGTCAAGATTTATGCTAAAGGAGTATGAAGAGGTCATAAGAGAGGGTGAGCGCATATTTCACGAATTAACCGGAGAATTCAAAACAAAAACAGCAAGATTTCTCTCTGAAGCATATTTTGCGACAGGAGATTCCCCAAAGGCAAACTTTTACTTTGAGCAATT
>JAQVRQ010000018.1:27372-29752 GCA_028700975.1 Bacteroidales bacterium
CCTCAGGCAGAGCAGTGGTTTGGCAGATATATCTCTCAGGGTTCATCCGGAAAACTGACTACAGAAGCGAGATTAAGACTTGGAGATGCACTCTTTATGCAGAGAAAATATCAAGCAGCAGCAGATATATTCTCAACAATTCCATCATCGCAAATTGATGCATATGCATATGCAAATTATCAACTGGCAATTGCAAAAGGTCTATCGGGTGAGAATAGCGAAAAAATAATTGCGTTAGAAAGACTTCTAAACTCTTCAGAGAGAAGCAACCTCCATCCCGAGATTATTTACGAATTGGGAAGGACGCTTGTACAGACAGGAGACTACGCTACTGCCACAAAATATTTTACAGAGCTAAATTTAAAATACAAAGAGAGCAGCTACTATCCAAAGTCACTACTGGAACTCGGTTTGATTGAACTTAATAAGGAGAATCATACAAAAGCTATTGAATACTACAAACAGATTTTAACTGTAGCTCCTCAATCACAGGAGGCTCAAGACGCATTGGCTGGTATTGAAAACATATACCACGAGAGAGGAGAGGCTCAGGAGTTCCTAGCATATCTTGATCAAAGTGGACTTTCAAAAAGCCGAAGCATCTCAGACAGAGAATCTATACTATTCTCCTCAGCAGAGCGAATATATCTAAACGGAAATTTCGGTGGAGCAATTAACTCTCTCTCTACCTTCATATCAACCTATCCGTCAAGTCCTAAAAAGGCACAAGCTCTATTTTATCTAGGAGACTCATACAGTAAAACAGGCAAACCAGAACTTGCACTTGACTCTTACAAAAAAGTGATGGAGATTGGAGAGGGTTCATTTACAGAGTTAGCAACTCTCAACTATGCAAAAATCTCCTTCTCTCTGGAGAACTACAAACAAGCACTGGAGGGATACTCATCTCTAGTCCTAATTGCAAGACTGGAAAACAATAAAAAAGAAGCACTTATGGGACGGCTCACCTCATTCTTTATGGACAAGCAGTATGAAAACGCCATTGCAGAGGCCGAAAGAATGGACAAAGGGGGATTAAGCGATTTGCAGTTTCGGGAGATAAAATATATTGAGGCAAAATCATATTACCTTACAGGAAACAGGTCTAAGGCTATGCCAATACTAAAAGAGCTTACTTCAAACAAAATGACCAAAGAGGGAGCTGAGGCGGCCTACCTAATTATTGCTAACCATTTTGACAATGGTGATTTTGAAGCAGTAGAGAGAGAGGCTTTCTCTTTCTCCGATTCCGGCACACCACATACATATTGGCTGGCAAAAAGCTTTATTCTTTTAGGTGATTCATATGCAGAAAGAGAAAACTGGGAACAGGCTAAAGCAACATACGAGAGCATCCTGGAGAGCTATAAGCAGGGTGAAAAAGACGATATCGCAGATCAGTTAAAAATGAGATTAGACAAATTAAATTCCAGAGGATAATGAAAAGATTTTCAATATATATACTAGCACTAATTTTCGGAAGCATTACTCTATCTGCTCAACAGAAAATCGACCCCACTCTTGAAGTTAGAAGGGAGTTTGACGGAAAACTAATGGAGATAATCAAAAGCAAACTTCCCACAACAATATCCGATTCCATTACTCGATTTGATCTCTCTTTTGATTATACCGTATTTAACAAACCTGTAAGAGATCTATACGAGTTCTCCCCTCTTCCATCGGCACAAATTGAAAAGAGAGGTATGGAGAGGCATCCTGTTTTCCAGGCCGAGCTTGCTGCCGCATTTCCTCTGGCCCCTTATGCCAACATCCATTACCAACCAAACCTCCCGGAGGGGATGACCCTTCTTCTGCACGCTCTTCACTCCTCATATTTTGGTAAGATAAATGAGATTAAAGCCCCCCAGTACAACAACAATGCAGGAGCAGCATTTGAATACTCTTGGGAGAAGGGAATGGCCGGGATAAATCTCTCCGGATCAAACGAACTAGCCTCATTTTATGGTTTTTCGCAACTCATTGGATCCTCTCCAATCGTTGTAAATCCAGAATCTTTATCTATGAGCCAAATGATGGACACCATTTCCAGACGATTTAACTCATTTAACGGAGGTATATATGTTCGTTCCACCAACTCATCACCAAAAGCTTTTCACTACTTCCTCTCTGCAGATTACAGATACACAAATGACCTCTCCAGAATTAACGCATTTAATGTTACAGAGGATTATTTCAAATTAAAAGCAGAGATAGGACCATCATTTAGTAAAAACCACAAAATACTGGCCTCAATTGAATTTGAAAGTGCGGAGAGCTCGAAGTCGCCAGACTTTAACAGAATGTCTCTTACTGTTCACCCAAGATATCTGTTTACTCAAAAAAGATGGTTGCTGGAAGCTGGTGTTAAGATTAACAAATC
>JAQVRQ010000067.1 GCA_028700975.1 Bacteroidales bacterium
TCCCTTATTATTTGATCCCGAGTTGCCACACGATGTGATGCCCACAAAAGAGATAGCCAATAAGGTTAAAGCTATAGTCTTAATAAAGTTTTTCATTTAATATATTGTTTTATTTCATTTTCAATAAACAAAGTCCGCAAGTTTGTTTGCTGAGTCTCATTAATACCTAGGGCTTCAGAAAAATAATTTTCAATAGTGCCATATTTTCGCTTCATCTCCTCAAATGCAGCATTGAGGTACTCGGCCTTTACACCAAGACTGGCTGTAGGTATGGAGGGAGAGCCTCCTGCTGCAATAAATTTCTGTATAACATCTTCATACATTGGCAAAATATATTCATTACTACGCAAATAATCTTCCATAACCACCTCCTCAGGTACACCAAGAAGAGTTAAGAGAGATGCTGCTGCCCATCCGGTTCTATCCTTACCCGTAGTACAATGAAATAGGGCCGGTAAATGACCTTCATCTGCAAGTGACAGGAACAACTCACTGTAAGCAGCTTGCGCACTAGGCAATGTAATGAACTGTCTATATGCATTTTTGAACATCTCTTCAACCTTACCATCACCTAGCTCGGCATTTGCTTTTATAGGATCAGAGAGGAGCTCCATCAAATTTGCAGGACCGGCTGCTGGAGAATCGGCCATTACATCAAGCCAAATATTATTGACACCTGTAGGGAGTTCATCCGGTTTGGAGTTTCGCTCTGAAGTTGTGCGCAAATCAAAGTCACTTTTAAGATTCAAATTTGCAATTTGATGCATATCATCTTCACTGATACTATAGAGTTGATTTGACCGAAAAACCAGTCCTCTTGTAATTGTGGCTCCATTTGAGGTCTGGTAACCTCCAATGTCTCTCAAATTAGGGGTAGAGGCAATGCCTAAACTTTCTCCCGGCTGCAGCTCTTTATCACTTTTAGTAGTGCAGGAACTAATACAAAAACTTGAGAAAAATAATGTAAAAACTAACAAATAGCTAGTTTGTATTTTAGATGAGTAAATCATAATAAATGATGTAAATAATAAAAGTACTAAAATTTATTAATACCCATATGTGTGACTGGATTTTCATTCAAGTTATTGATATTATTTTCCTGAACCTTTTTAGAAATATTATTAAATAAATATTGGATAACCAGCTTCACTCCTTCTTCAATTTATTCAATCGTGTTTTATAAGACTGAAAATAATTTCTTTGTATTTTTTCATCCATAAAAGAAGAGAATATTAATTTTTCAACTAAGTCAGTCTGATTAAGCATTGTATTTAGAATATCGTAATAAATGTTTTTATTAATACCTGCATTTTCTGACAAAATTCTAAATTGAGAAAAGATATTACCTTGTGATAAGGTTTTTGGCAAAAGCCCATCTTCTAAAGCAAAATCTTTGTCTTCAATATATATCCGACTGTTTAATAAATCATAAGCTGGGGATAATTTAAAATCCCCCATTGAGGTTTCAATTAATGAAAAATTCTTTAAATGAGCATCACCATTTGAAAACAAATAATTGAAGATTAATACCTTCATAAGCTTTGTGGCCTCTATAGTATATGCAGGAACGAACTTCTTCATTATTTCAAATAATTCAAGGTAATTTCCCAGATATTTGTAGTTCTCTCCGTATGTCTGTGGCGTTCTACCAGAAAGTGAAGCGAAATCCTCTTGTGCTAGTTTTGAGCCATCGTCATTTATATCAAACCTTTTTGTAATATATGCAGGGGAACCATCCTTGAAAAATATTAGTGCGTTATCAGCCGTCTCTATTGCATAGACCTGTTTTGCAATTTGCATCGTTAAATGTTCATTCGCCGGCATATATTCTGATCTTTTACCAACACTCGGCATAGGCTTAAGAATATATTCTCCTTGCTCTCCGTCATTGATGAGCCGTAATTTATTTTTATCAAGTAACAGGGAATATTTCTCCTGTACACCAGAAATTGAGATGCTTTTACGGTTGTTATTAAATAAGTCACCCATTTCAGAGTTCGAAGTAGGTGAATAATAAGGCAATATATGACTTACTTTTTTCCCTTTAAATACTTTTGAAAGGCATTTTCTGCTATAAGTTGTATGACCTACAGCTAAAGTTCCGGGACAATATTTAATCTCACTTATCGTCATAGAATTATTCAATTTTAATAACATTTATTGCACCTATGTTATCACTCTTTGCTGTTGTAAGAAGTATTCCAAAATAGTCGCTTAAATCTAGTTTGTTGAGATTACAAACAATCTGTTTATTTGCCCCCTCTGGTAGCATATTATAAAAAAATGGAAATAAAAAATCTGAATGATACTCTTGCTGAGATTTGGGCAATGTTAGGCTGATCGAAGGTTTACTATCATCACTCATCCATAGATTATCATACTTAAATGTAAAAGAGCCATCATTCTGTTGTATTAATATACCTGCTTCCTGGTTCTTATAAAGTATTTTTGCTCTCCTCATCTGTTATTCCCGTTTTAATCTTTAAACAAACTTCCAATCCTAATACATCAGCAATTTTCTTAATTGTGTCCAAAGTAGGATTTCCTTTACCACTTTCAAATTGCTTTAGTGTTCTTAGGCCAACTCCTGAAAGTTTTGCCAAATTTTCTTGGTTAACCTTCAGGTTCTCTCTTCGTTCTTTTATTGTATTAATCAAATCATCAAAGTGCATAATATTGCTCTTTTAGATGCAAAAGTATAAAACATTCTGAATTCAACCAAAAAAAGTGCGATAAACTACACTTTTAAACAGAAATTACAGCGTGATTGTAAAAATCCACTTAAAAGCGCAATATAACGCACTTTTTATAAGAGAATATTTAAATTCGCTTATATACTTCATCAAATGGAACTCTCATTCTATCTCCCCATACTCCTCGTTCTTCACGGACTCCGCAGGAGATAATCATATTGATTTCTGCACCCATCGGCAATTTCAAAATCTTTTTTACTCTTTTACTATCTAGTCCTTCCATCGGGCAAGTGTCATAACCTTCGTTTGCCATTGCTAGCATAAATGTTTGCGCTGCTAAAGCGCAGGTTTTATGCACTACAACCCTTACATCGTTTTCTGATACCTGGTATGTTATTGGTCTGAAGAGCCCTACAATAGATACTAATACCTTTCGTAGTAATCCAAGAATTCCCAAAAAGCGGGAATATAAAATTGGGATTATATTTCCATAGTAGAGCTTCCAGGTTTTGACCCTCTTATCTTGTTTTTCCTTTGGGCTGTTTTTTAAAACATTTTGGGATTCCAGCTCAATCATTTTTTTTGCTCTCTTTTTATAGAGATCTTGCCTGGTGACAAATACTACCATCTGGTTGGCTGTCCTTGCTGACTGCTGATTTAAACAGGCAACAGAGAGTCTCTTTAAAATCTCGGGATCTTTTATGTGATAGAATTCCCATAGTTGCATATTTGAACTGTTTGGAGATAGGGATGCCAGCTCCAGGCAATGCTTTACCCTCTCCGAATCTATTGGGGTCTCTTTATAATGTCTGACTGAGCGTCTGTAGTTTATTATCTCTTCAAGTGTCATTTTCTAAATTTAATTAAGTACCATTATTTAAAAACATTATGCGGTGAATATACAGATTATTTACCGCAGAAATGCGTCGTTTACAACAATTACGTATGACAAACCTCAGTTCTGCCAAAAAAATCATTTCTCTCTCTTACGATTGATAAATTGTCATAGTTTTATTGTCTATTTGTGACTCCACTTTTAATAAATGGATTTATATAAGGTCTGTCTATCATAACAAAAACCGCATTCATTACTGAAACTAAACCACCAACCAACAATCCTACTATAAGCGGTATCGGTTGACTCTCTTTCCAATAAATCCAGACACCAATAAGAGAGATTACCCAAATACATAATTGCAAAGTAATAGCAGCATAAAAATGATTTGACATCTCTTTTGTTTTGTCTTTTTTACTATTCCATAATATTATCGTCGGAAAGATTAGAGGTAATAATCCACTTAAATGTATAAGTGCTGACCAATTCTTTTTACCAATCTTTTGTAATTCTTTATTATCCTCTGCTTCGTCATCAACAAACAAACTAAAATCAACATCTAGCGCTTTGGAAATCATTTGAAGAGTATAAGCCCGTGGGTCAACATCTCCACTTTCAATGCGTTGAATAGTTCGCACGCTCAATTCTGTAAGGACTGCCAACTCCTCTTGTGTTAGTCCTTTTTTTATTCTTAATTCTTTAATCAGCAAACCAGTTTTCATATTAATTCCTCCAATTTTTCATATTAAAAATGATACAACAAATATCATATCAATGCAGGTAACTTTGCAACTACAAAAACACGACATTCATACGACAAATGAAATTACTGGTACTGTTTATCTGTATTTTGCCCAGTTGTGTTCGATTTGAGTTTACCGATAACGTAAATAAAACTCATTGAAAGAAAGAATATAATGAGATGGTCTAGTTTTTCAGACAGTTTTTTATTGAATTTTTAATTTATTCACGTAAGTAGTTCTTTGACAAATATATAAATTTTAAATTAGGAGTTACGCCGCTTTGTTGAATATTTTTGCCGGCGTTGTGTAATCCAGGCTTGAATGCTCTCTCAAATTATTGTAAAAATTTACAAACTCGCCGCAGCACCTATGCAAATCCGTACCATTCTCAGGGAGTTCTAAATATATTTTATCATATTTGATAGTCCTGAAAAACCTCTCTACAAATGAATTGTCTGTAGCTCGTCCTTTCCCGTCCATAGATATTTGTATATCTTGTTCTTTAAGGAAACTAATATATTCTTCAGATGTAAACTGACTTCCCTGGTCTGAGTTGATATTTTTGGGAGATAAATCACATCTCCGAACTTGTAGAATGGCAAACTTTTCTTCTCAAAAAGCTCATTCATCAAGTGTTTCTTGCTGCCAAACAGGCAGTATGAGACTGACTGTTGAAGTTGCCATACCGAACGCAGACGCTTCTGAAATGATTTGGAATCTTTGAATCCAGCAATTTGCTGAAACTCATCAATACAGATGACTATTCTAACACCCTTCTTTTTTGCAATCTTCTCCGGCAATTGCAGAATCTCATCAACATCATTGTTTTTTTAATTTAACTCAAATGATATTGAAAAGTCTCCCATAGTTAAATCTTCAAATTTTGAGGAGGTCTGTTTTAAAACACAAGAAGCGAAAGCAGTGTAAAACTCATTATCTGTTCGGCAAGAGAAAATGTCTAAATAAACTATTTTCAATTGGCTTGACTGAGCTAAATTGCATACTTTTTTTACTAATGAGGTTTTACCCCACCTGCGAGGTGAGATCAAGATTGTATTAATTCCATACATCCGAAACCCGCTTAAAAAACAGCAACGGAAAAATGTATTGTTTAAAGTCAGCCGCTCCCCATAGATAATCTTCTAATTATTTTTGTGTAATAATTCTAATTTCTTTAAGTGTCGCATAACTTCTCTATGCACTTCATCAAATTCAGGCAAGTCTTGAATTTGATCAGCCATAGAAGATTGCCAACGTCCTTTGTATTGTGGAAGTCGCTGTTCCAGTTTCTTGTGAAATTCAGTCGGGTCTATCTCTTTGCTCTCACACTTCACCCGAAACTCATTTGCATATAAGTCGATATCCATTTCATGAATTTTAAGAAGGTACCAGATATCGTAAAAATCACGAGCTTGCATACGTTGCATTACAGTTCTCATTTTCTCTACTAAGACTTCTTCTAATGGGTAGCAAAGTAGTTCATATTCTTCCTGATCTGAGTAACCCAGAAATACTTCTTTCATAACTGGATCAAATACCAATAATTCACTTCTTGAAATATCGACCTTGACCTTTTTATTGGCTCCCAATCCGCCGAGCGGTCCAACATAGCTGATGTAGAAGTTGATGCCACCATCTTCATGTTCGTTGTCGTCAATGATTTCAAGTGGAATATTTGCTTCTTCTTGGATGTATTCAAATGCTTCAGAGAACCATTCAAAGATTTGTTCATTCGAAATATCACTATCGAGCAAAGTGAAATCAAGGTCTTCTGAAAATCGATAATCTTCAAAGTATACTTTCTTTAATACTGTACCACCTTTAAAAGTTATAGCCTTTGAAAGCTGCTTATGCTGGGCAATGCCTTGCAAAATCCAAGAGAGAATATAATCCTTCTCAATCTGCTGGTCACGCACACCAACCGCTCTTGCCTTGTTTTGTATTTCGCCAGGTTTAATCATGTGTAAATGGCAGATTTAATAGTTTCTGTCTCAATATTTTGCTGAATACTCCAACGGCTTATCATTTTGCCAGATTTCGGAAGTTCCGTGTCGAGAGGAACATAGGATGCTGTTTTAGCCTTCACCAATTGTTTTGTAATTCCGGAATTTATTTCAAGGGTTTCAAGAAGGAATCCCAAACGCTTTATTACTGCTTGTGAGTTAAATTTTTGCGAATATTCAAGAAGCTTGTCATATTTGATTTTATCTTTTGATGTATAAATTGCCCGGGCAATCTCAACAATACCCCCTGCATAATCCGGTTTAAACAAACAGTCGATAATTGTTTTCTCCAGGTCAGAACACATTACCTTATTGAAGCTGTCTATCCATACTTTCTTAGAACCAAAAAAGTGATCGGCATTATGATAAATGAATTGAAAACTTACATCCTTGACTTTTAAGGTAGATGGCCGAATTTGTTTTGCAACAACAATTTGCTCCTTCAGAGATGGCTGAGTAATTAGGTTATGGATTTGCATAGCAGAGTAATAACCTATATAGTGTTCTGTACCTTTCGTTAAGTGTTCAGCTAACAAATGCCAATCAGGCATAAAAGAATGGGCTTCTTGTTCATAGGGTATGATATAGTACAAGCCTTTCTTCAATCTCATTAAAAGCCCTCTTTTAACCATATCACTAAGGAGTTCCTTTAATGCACTTTCGCTTGAAACTGGCAATGCTGTCTGTGCTTCAGAATAGTCAAAACAATCCTTGTTCATTCGATTAAAATGAGTAAGAATTTCATTGGATTGAGTTGATATAAACTTATTTTTCATAGTCTGAATGTCAGCTTTAACCTGACTACAATGATACGAATAATAAATTAAATAAATTACCTATCGTAGTAAAAAAGTCAGCTTTAACCTGACTATAGTGATACAAAATATAATCATATTGAGAGGTTGGAAGATTTGTAAGCATCCGATAAACCGCACATTTTGGCAATTAAGCGTCCCCACTTTTTCGTAATTAGGATTACCCATTTTGTAATTCAGGAACATCTCAGGCCACTTTGTATAAAGTTAGGTTAAATTCGTGCGATTTTGGTTGAAGTAGTGTCAATTTGAGCCTGTTTGACTCAAATTAGTGTAATTAGAGCGCAAATTGCACAAAGTATTCACGATTCGATACAAGTTTGACTACTTCTTCCACAAATGAGGCAACAGCTCTTCCATATTTCTGTTCTCTTTTGTGTAGGAGTATATCTTTGAAAGAACATCCTC
>JAQVRQ010000068.1:0-1560 GCA_028700975.1 Bacteroidales bacterium
CCGGGCTTATAACATTCCTGTTTTTCACCATTATACTACTATTTTTATCAGGATTTTCATGGCCCAGGCAAAATATGCCCGAAATCTGGAAATGGATCTCATATCTGTTCCCATCAACTCACGGAATCCAGGGGTATATTAAAATCAACTCTTCGGGCGCAACCCTTTCGCAGGTAAGATTTGAATATGTTCAACTCTGGTTGCAAGCAGTATTATATCTGATTGCTTCAACCATATCTCTTAGCTTAGTCGTAAAAAAAGAAAAAACAACTACTCAACGGTAACAGATTTGGCAAGGTTGCGCGGCTGGTCTACGTCGCGCCCCTTTGTCACTGCTATATGATATGCCAGCAGCTGAAGAGGAATTACTGAGAGAAGCGGATCAAAGTACTCGTGGGTATCGGGAACCTGAATATAATAATCTGCCATTTTACTAACTATATCGTCACCCTCTGTTACAACTGCAATTACCCTCCCTTTACGTGCCTTAATCTCCTGAATATTACTAACAACCTTCTCATAAAGATTGTTTTTAGTAGCTATGACAACAACAGGCATTTCGGAGTCAATTAAAGCGATAGGTCCGTGCTTCATCTCAGCCGCAGGATATCCCTCGGCGTGAATATAGGAAATCTCCTTAAGTTTTAAAGCTCCCTCAAGCGCAGCAGGATAGCTAAATCCTCTACCCAGATAGATGAAATTCTTTGCATAGGTAAAAATCCTTGAAAAGCGCTTAATTTTATCACTCATCTCAAGAATCTTTTCTATCTTTTCCGGAATCCTTGATAGTTCGAAAACAAATTTTTCAATATCCTTCTGTGTAATAATTTCCTTAACCTTGGCGATATTTAGAGCCAGCATCGTAAGAACAGTAACCTGCCCAGTAAATGCCTTTGTTGAAGCAACACCAATCTCCGGTCCCACGTGGATATATGAACCAGAATCTGTGTTTCGCGGAATTGAAGATCCAACAGCATTACAAATTCCATAAATGAATGCGCCCTTTGAACGGGATAGTTCAACTGCGGCAAGTGTGTCTGCTGTCTCTCCGGATTGAGAAATTGCAATAACTATATCATCTTGATAAATAACAGGATTTCTGTAACGAAACTCAGAGGCATACTCTACTTCAACCGGTATTCGGCAAAGGCTCTCAATAAGATGTTCCCCTATTAAAGCTGAATGCCAAGATGTTCCACAGGCAACAATGATTATCCTTCTGGCATTCCTAAATTTTTCGATATTGTCAATAACACCTGAAAGAACAACATTATTCTCTTCAATATTTATCCTTCCCCTCATACAGTCGCGAATAGTTCTGGGCTGTTCAAATATCTCTTTTAGCATAAAATGATCATACTCCCCCTTCTCTAATTGACTGATTGTCATTTCCAAATGCTGAATTGAATGACTTTTTTTGCTATTCATAAAGTCAACCACTCTCAACTCCTTACCTCTCTCCATAATTGCCACCTCATTGTCGTTGAGATATACCACATCCTTTGTGTACTCAACTATTGGAGTTGCATCAGAAGCAAGAAAAAACTCCCCTTGGCCAAT
>JAQVRQ010000068.1:1660-7495 GCA_028700975.1 Bacteroidales bacterium
CGGTCCGATATAGCCTACTATACCACACATAAAATTAAGCTTTTGCTAATCAGTAAATTGCAGTAAACTTTATTTTGCAGGAGCAAGTTCAACTGTGAAGTGCCTCATAATTGGCAGCTCTTTTGTGATTATATAACCTCTTGTGATTGACTCACGTCTGTCATATACATTTTTTAGTGCAGCTGCCACATAATCCATATGATTGTTTGTGTAAACTCTTCTTGGAATTGCAAGTCTTAGCAGCTCAAGATCCGGATATCTGTTCTCTCTTGTTTCAGGATCTCTGTCTGCAAGCATAGCACCAATTTCAACACCTCTTATCCCGGCCTCAAGATAGAGCTCAATTCCTAGAGTCTGAGCAATAAACTCCTCTTTAGGAACACGGGTAAGAATCTTCTTTGCATCTACAAAAATTGCGTGGCCGCCGGCAGGTCTCTGGTATGGAATTCCATACTCGTCAAGCTTTTTACCCAGATAGGCTATCTGACCAATCCTGGTATCCAAATAGTCAAACTCCGTTCCCTCTCTAAGACCCTGAGCAAGTGCATTCATATCGCGACCGGACATTCCACCATAGGTGATGTACCCCTCGAACATTATAGTATACATCTGACATGCTCTCCAATCCTCTTCGTGACGAAAACCAATGAATCCTCCCATATTTACAATTGCATCCTTTTTTGAAGACATTGTCATAAAATCTGCATAGCTGAACATCTCTAGACAAATCTCCTTAATGCTCTTGTTTTCATATCCCTTTTCGCGGGTTTTGATAAAGTATGCATTCTCTGCAAAACGGGCAGAATCAAAGAGTAATTTAATACCATATTTTTTGGAAAGGGTAGATACACCTTTGATGTTTTCCATTGAAACAGGTTGTCCCCCTGCAGTATTATTGGTAATTGTAAGAACAATGCACGGTATCTTCTCTTTAGGATATTTTTTAAGGACATCCTCTAGTTTAGCTAAATCCATATTACCCTTAAAAGGAATCTCCAAAGTGGTATTCTTAGCCTCGTCTATAGTACAATCAATTGCGTGAGCCTTTCTGAATTCAATATGTCCCTTGGTGGTATCAAAATGTGAGTTACCGGGAAGAATATCATCTGCCTTTATAATTGAAGAGAAAAGGACGTTTTCTGCAGCTCTTCCCTGGTGGGTAGGCAGGAAGTAAGGAAAACCTGTTATATTGGTTATACTCTCCTTTAAATTATAATATGAGCGTGCTCCGGCATAGCTCTCATCACCCTCCATCATTGCAGACCATTGCTTATCACTCATCGCTCCTGTTCCGGAGTCTGTTAGCAGGTCAATAAAAACATAGTCGCTTTTAAGATTAAAGAGGTTATAGTTTGCGTCACTCATCCACTTCTCTCTCTCTGCTCTTGTGCTTTTTCTGATGGTTTCAACCATCTTTATCTTATAGGATTCTGCAAATGGAAGTTCCATAATATTGCTGATTTGGTTATGATTGTTAATTGAATAGCACAAAGTTTGTAATAAAATGGTATAAAACCAAATAAATAATTAACAAAAAATAAGCCGGAAGAGATAGTGCTTCCGGCTTATTTAAATATTTAAAAGGAACTATTTTCTAGCTCTTTGATTTTTCTGCTCTCTTGCTTACTATATCATAAACGATAGGTGCACCAACGAATATTGACGAATAAGTACCAATTATAATACCAATGATAAGAGCTACAGAGAATCCTCTGATAACCTCACCTCCGAATATTGCTATTGCAAGCATAACTACGAGTGTGGTACCTCCGGTATTAATTGTTCTTGCGAGTGTGCTGTTAAGCGCTTCATTAATATTCGATTTAAGATCTCTCTTTGGATATAGTGCTCTATATTCACGAATCCTGTCAAAGATAACAACGGTATCATTTATTGAGTAACCAATAATTGTTAGTATCGCAGCAATAAATGTCTGGTCAACATCAAGGCTAAATGGAAGGATACCTGTGAAAATTGCAAAGAAACTCATTGTGAAAACAGCGTCGTGCAAGAGCGCAACAACACCACCGGTACCCCAGCTCCAGTTACGGAACCTGGCAGCGATATAGAGGAATATTGCTAATAGGGCAAAGACAATTGCTATAACTGCGTCTCTCTTAATATCATCTGCGATTGTAGGACCAACCTTCTCAGACTGAATAATTCCGTTTGGATTATCAGTTGTAGATGTGAACTCTTCATAGGTGATACCATTTGCATAAAGTACATTTAATGCATTGTAAAGTTTTCCATCAACAATTTGATCTGTATCAGGGTCATCACTATCAATCATATACTTGGTGGTTACCTTCATCTGATTTCCTCCACCAAATTGTTTAACCTCAATACCCTCCTGGAATTCTGCAAGAACAGCGGATCTCACATCCTCAGAAGATACCTCTTTATCAAATCTCACCACATATGTGCGACCTCCTGTAAAGTCAACACCATAGCTAAATCCTTTTGTAAAGATGAAACCAAGACCAATTATAGTAACTGCTATTGAGAAAATATATGCATACTTCCTCATTGAGATAAAGTCAATCTTAGTATTCTGCAAGAAGTTTCTTGTAATTTTATTATCAAATGTGATTCTCTTCTTCCTATTTAATCTCCATTCGAAAATAAGTCTGGTTACAAAGATTGAAGTAATAAGTGAAGTTATTATACCTATTACCAACGTTGTTGCAAAGCCTTGAACAGGACCAGAACCAAATACTGCCAGTACAATACCGGTAATTATTGTTGTAAGGTTACCATCAATAATTGCAGAGTATGCGTTTTTGTATCCGTCAGTTATGGCTAGGCCGAGACCCTTTCCGGCTCGCAGCTCCTCCTTTATCCTCTCATAAATAATTACGTTTGCATCCACTGCCATACCCAACGTAAGAACTATACCCGCAATACCCGGAAGTGTAAGAACCGCTCCAAATGATGTAAGCGCCCCAAACAAAAAGAGTACGTTTGACAAAAGTGCAATGTTTGCAACCAGACCCGCTCCGTTGTAAAAGAGGATCATATATACAAGGACAAGTAAAAATGCGATTACAAAGGAGATTAGACCAGCGTTGATTGATTCACTACCCAGTGAAGGACCAACTACCGTATCCTGAACAATCTTAGCAGGGGCAGGAAGCTTACCTGATTTAAGAACGTTTGAAAGGTCATCTGCCTCTTCAATAGTAAAGTTACCGCTTATGCTTGACTGGCCTCCTGGTATCTCTCCGTTAACTACCGGATATGAGTAAACCATTCCATCAAGAACAATTGCAATCTGGCGACCAATATTGTTTGCAGTCATAGTAGCCCATATCCTTGCACCCTCAGCATTCATAGACATACTAACTTCAGGAACTGCACTATTGCTGCCGAATGCACGACGAGCATCCGTTACAACCCCTCCATCAAGCGGAGCTCTTCCATCTCTTGTGTTTGCCTTTATAGCAACCAATTCAAATATTGTGTTAGATGGGTCAATTGGTTTAACAGACCACATAGGAACCATATCCGCAGGGAATAATGCCTGAATTTGAGGCATCCTCAGCCAAGAACCAATTTTAGCTGTATCTCTGTAGTGAGCGCGACCAATACAAGCTCCCGGCATTAACTGCCCTTGAGCTACATTTGGGTTTAGCAGATAGAATAGAGGGTTTTGTTTTGCTATTGCTGCCTCATCTCTTGAAAGGGAGTCTGTAGAGATACCAGCGATAAGCTCCTGAGCAACTTTTGCAGAGTCACTTATTTCAGTGGCAGGTGCGTCATCCTGTTGTGGAGCAACCACTACATCAGCAAGCATATTTTTGATAGCATTGTCTGCTTCGGCCAAATATTGATATACCTCCTTATTTTCATAAGTTTCCCAGAACTCAAGTGATGCTGTTCCCTGAAGAAGTTTTCTTACACGTTCAGGATCCTTAACACCGGGAAGTTCAACAAGAATTCTTCCTGAATTCCCCATTTTCTGGATATTTGGTTGAGTTACGCCGAATCTGTCAATACGATTTCTCAGTACATTGAAAGAGTTAGAGATTGCACTCTCGGCCTCTTCACGAATAACATCAATGACTTCAGAGTTTGAAGTTTCAGGCTTAATCCTGTCTCTCATCTCATAGGTACCAAAGATTTGTGATAGCCTTTGACCCGGGGCAACCTTTTCCCACTCTTGGGCAAACAGAGTAATGAAATCTGTTCTTGAATTTGCCATATTTGCCTGAGCCTGATTCATTGCCTGATCAAAGAGAGGATTGGTATTATAATTGGAGAGTGCCTTTACAAGGTCATAAACTTTAACCTCCAACATAACGTTCATACCACCTCTTAGGTCTAGACCAAGGTTAATCTCTTTCTCCTTTATCTGTTTGTAGGTAAACCCAAGGAATACCTTTTCTGCAGTAATAGAATCCAGATAAAACCTCTCTTTTGCAAGACGAAGCGAATCGATATAAAATGGCTTCTCCAACTCAGGAATCAGAGCAAACGCAGGAGAAACCTTCTCCGCCTCAACGGCAGCCACTGCGTAAACCTTTGCTTTCTTCTCCTGATTCCTTGTTGCCCATGTAAATGATAGCTGATAAATACAAGCCAGGGCGATCAAAATTGCCACTAATTTAATGGCACCTTTACTTTGCATGGAATATCTGTTTTAATTTAATATAATCCTTCGAAAATTAGCCTACAAAAGTAGTATTTTTTCACAATATATGAAGAATTTCGTAAATTTGTTGTTCACTATTCATTCAATCACTTATGAACAAGTCTTACTTCCTGCTTACCATCTGCATGCTGGCAAGTGGCTTTGTATGCTCACAGGGACAGACAGCAACTTCTGAGTACGACAGAGCAGAAAGGCTCAGAAGGAGTTACAATTTTGAAGCTGCAGCGCAGATATACAGAACACTACTTGAAAATACAGATGACGAAAGGTTATCCAACACCCTAACCATCCAAATTGCCAGGTGTGAAAATGGTTCGGGTATGCTTGAGTTTGCAGCAAACCCTGTGCCTCAGGGTTATTCAGATGTTCCAAAACGAGATTTTATGCTCTATCTTCCTCTGCGGGGTGAGTGCTATTGGGCACCTCTTCCCAAACTACTTGGAAGTTCAAAGGAGAATACTTCTCCAATTAATCTCGTCTATATAAACCCCAATTCAGACACCCTTTACTTCTCCGCCTTAGGCGAGGAGGGAAATTTTGACATATTCAGAGCTATAAAAATCAACGACACCCTGTGGCACGCACCGGAGCCCCTTGATAGCCATATTAACTCTCCCGGAGATGAAATTTTACCGATAGTTTCAAAGAGTGGGAAAGAGCTATTCTTTGCATCAAACGGACAATACGGAATGGGAGGATTTGATCTTTATCACAGCGTACTTGACGAAAAAAGCGGAAAATGGAGCATTCCGCAAAACCTCGGCTTTCCATACTCCACCCCATCGGACGACTACCTCTTAATTAATGATAACGAAAAGCAGCACTCCTACCTGGTCTCCAACCGAAGTATAGCAAATTCAGATACCATAAGAATTTACAGACTTGCATATGAGGTTAACCCTATCAAAAGCTCTATCAGCGACCCTAAAGAGGCCCTGAGAATATCGGCCCTTCTACCGGAGAGAGAAGAGAAAAAAAGTGTTACAGAGAAGAGGGATATACCGGACACCGGGGACTACTCGGCACTTGTAAAGGAGGTTAGAAAAATTCAGCTCCAGATAGACTCTACACTAAAATCTCTAGAGGCTTTGAGAGGTCGGTTTTCTGCATTATCAAATATGGAGGATAGAAGCATACTGGAGAGAGAGATTGCCTCCGGAGAGATCTATGTCTCTCAACTC
>JAQVRQ010000019.1 GCA_028700975.1 Bacteroidales bacterium
CGGTTATTAATCAGAGGCGGATTCTGCGCTCCAATCACAATATATTTTGAGTTAAGCATATTGAGAGCTGGTATCTGAATCTGATCCAGCGATATCTGAGCCTCCTCAAGTGTCTTAACAACAGAGAGAGCTCCGGCAATTCTCTGTATCTCCGGCATAATATGATAATCTATCATATCCTGATACCTCTGAAGTTTTGCAGGACTGTAACCTCCAATTGTCTTGTGGTGGTAACTTACGTGAGAATCGTTAAATGTATTAATACTCAAATCCAAAACTCTGTAGTTTGGATCTGTATCCTCCAATATTGCACCATCTACCGGGCGCAGCGCATATTGTTGTTCAAACTCCCTATTTTTGATAAAATGAGAGTCGTTAAGATATCTCTTTCCGGCTCCCCATAAATCTGCAAGTACAAGTAATCCAATTATACCGTATACCAGAATTTGCAAATTACTTCCGGATAAATTGCCCCCTTTGCCGGACTCTTTTTTCCGACCAAAAGCAAACCATAATACTGCTGCTGTTGCAAGAATAAATAGAAGTGAGCGAAGTGCATCTTCAGATAGCAAAGAGGCTCTATCCTCTGCCAGAGCTGCTCTAATCTCCTCAGGAAGGTTAGCATCTGCCGGTGAAGTAAATGATCCAGCTAGTGAAGGGAAGAGCATTACTATAAATGCAAAACCCGCCGTAAGAATAAGAGCAGTAATAATTGATCTGTTAAACCTCTTTGCCGTAAACTCTTCTGTATCCCGGCTCTTCATCAATTTATCGAGAACCACTATTCCCATAAGCGGCACAAGAAGCTGAAGAGTGACAAGCACCATTGAGACTGTACGGAATTTATTGTACATAGGGATGTGCTTGAAGAAAAATTCTGTTAGAGGCAAAAAGTTTGATCCCCAGGATAAAAGTAGTGCAAGTAGTGTAACTATTATTGCCCACCACTTTATTGCACCTCCAAGCATAAAGAGGGCAAAAATGAAGAGAAATACCATTACTGCGCCCAGATACATTGGCCCCGCAGTAAATGGCTGAGGACCCCAGTAGAGAGGTATCTGCTTCATTACCTGCTCGGCACCCTGATAACCGCCATCCTTAAGTGCTTTATATCTTGCCGATTCTCTGTCCAACTCGCCTGATGATGAGCCGCCATTATAGTTTGGTATAAAAAGATTAGGAGTCTCCTCCGGACTGTATGACCAGCTGGTAGCGTATCCAATATCCAAACCCTCCTGCTCTGCTCCCTGCTCTTTTGCCAACTCTGAGCCACCCCTCATAGTATACTTTGAGTACTCATAAGTAGGCCAAAGATGGTTAATATTGGTTGCTATACCCAATGCCCCCAAAACCAACAGAAACGCAGATACCTTAATAAATTTAAGAAATCGCTTCTCTATAATATGGATGTATAATTCCGCAAACCCATAACCCAGAACAATAATTGCAAGATAGTATGTTATCTGTGGATGGTTTGCCTTAATCTGAAAACTTAGAGCAAATGCAAAGAGGATTGCTCCCAAAAGCGCCTTTCTTCTATACGCATAAACAACCGCAGCAAGCACCCACGGCATAAAGGCTATTGCCACCATCTTTGAATTATGGCCCACCTGGATTATCTGCATATTATAGCTTACAAAGGAGATAGCTATTGCACCAACTATTGACAACCAGGGGTTTACACCAAACGCAAGAAAGAGAAGAAATGCTCCAATGAGGCTTATAAGCAGATAACTTGGTGGCCTCTCTCCGGTTAATTTGTGTATAGCCTTGTAAAAGATATCTATATAATCCCCTTCGTAAACAACAGAAATTGTTGTTGCCGGCATACCTGAAAACATTGAGTTTGTCCAGAGGGCAGGATCCTCATCCGGGTGTGCTTGGTTGTACTCAATTACCTCGTTTGCCATCCCTCTCCAGGAGGCTATATCTGCCTGATTTACCACCTTCCCGGAGAAGACTTGTGGTGTAAACATATAGGCCAGCACATAAAAAAGTGCTATTGCTGCTACGTACGGCAACCATATTTTCAAATTTTTCATAACTCTATTTTCTTGTTATCTCGTCAAGTATGAGGGCAAGCCTCCGTGTTAACTCCCTTCTTGAATAGTTCTCAATATTCCCATCTGCAGGGGGTATGCCACCGGCAAGGTACTCGGCATATCTATCCTCCAGCCATCTTCTGGCCCCTCTTTCATCATCGTAATCAAACATTGCCCCCCCTTCACTCTCCCCAAGGGCAATATCCATATCTCCCCCTTTTGGTCCAAAGCCGATTATCGGTCTTCTAGCAGCTAGGTATTCAAAGAACTTTCCTGTTAGGATTCCTCTGCTCTCCGGCTCCAGCCCTCCCGACAAAAGCAATAGCTGCGAACTGCTCTGAAGCTCCGTTACTTTGTCGTGAGACATATAGTCAATTCTTTCTAGGTAAGGTGTGAGTTCTGCCTCCTCAATGGATTGCAAAATAGTCCCATCTGTATGTCCCACAAGACGTATTTTTAAAACCGAAGCAAAATCCGGGTCCTGTTTAACCCACTTAGAGAGTATACCCCATAGAATAACCGGATTCTGACTCTTCACAAATAGACCTGTATAGGTGATTGAAAACTCCTTGTCAAGTTTGGTGGTTCCCTCCGGGAAATCCGCAGGGTCATATCCGTTTGTGATTACAGGCACCTTTAGCCTATCCGCTTCGCCGCCCTTACCGGCCGCGCTACCAATCCTCACCTCCTCTAGCTCTCTGGCTATTGTTGAAGTTACAGTAAGAACTACATCTGCTCCTCTTACGACCCTCCTTTCAAGCATTGAGTGTAATGCCTTGACAGGAGCCGAGTATTTCATATATTTAAAAGTGAACATTTTTGTCCACGGATCGCGAAAGTCAGCTATCCACGGAATTCTGAGCGATTTTGCCACCCCCTTTGCGATCAGATGCATTGAGTGGGGAGGACCGGTGCTAACTATTGCATCAACAGGATTATCTCTGAGCCACTTTTTAAGAAATCTCCTTGATGGATAAATCCAGAGGCATTTGGGATCTGGAACAAATAGATTACTTCTAATAAAGAGAGAGGCACCCCCCCCGCTGTTAATAAATCCGGGTTTGATCTCACCTTTTTTCTTACCGGTAAGCGCTCTGTAAATTGAGTAGGGTTCAAGAATCTCTCTTTTTACCACTTGGACTCCTTCGGGTATTTCGCTCTGAAGAGAGTTGTCCAAAGCCATATATTCTGGATTTGCTGGCGTATATATAACCGGCTCCCAGCCAAAATCCCTGAGGTATTTGGTAAATTTAAGCCATCTCTGTACCCCTGATCCACCTGATGGAGGCCAGTAGTAAGCGATTATTAATACCCTTCTCCTCTCCATTTACTTTTTAATAAATATATCGTATAGGGCTCTTGCAACATCGGTCTGGATATTTACAAATCCCTCTTCGTATAAAGGTTTACAGCCATTTGTAATAAGGACTATCCCAAATTTTTTCTCAGGCTCAAAGAACATTGCGCTATATAATCCATATGCAGATCCTGTGTGTCCTACCATATCCTCTCCTGGGATAAAGTTTGATGTCTGTCTCAAGGCAAGTCCATAGCTCTCTCCCTCTCCTGTTTCAAAAACTGGGCTCTGCATTAGTCTGGAGCTCTCTTCAGATATTATTCTATCTCCATTTGGAAGGGCTCCGTAATTGATATGCATAATCATATATTTTGCAAGGTCTTTTGCCGATATCTTCATTCCCCCTGTCGGGCTGAATAGAGGAGTGCTGTATCCCATCACATATCCACTGTCCAGCTGTTTTGCTCGGCTTACATAGGCTGCAGGCTGAGGAGCGGGAAGTGTGTCATATAGTGTTACATAACGGGTTGCATCCAAAGAGTCCGGGTTAAAAGATGCGTATAGACCAAGTGGCTCAAGTACAGTGTGGCGGACAAATTGGTCAAATCTCTCCCCTGCCAGTCTCTCTGCTATAGCACCAAGAGTATTAAAACCAAGGTTGCAATATTGATATTTTGTCCCCGGTTCGTAATTGTTGTAGCATTTTGCAAAATCCTTATTTTTTGCAGGATTTAAAACATCAAGATTAAAATAACCCTCAAAATCGTTAAGGGATGATGTATGGGATAGAAGCATCTTCACGGTGATTGTTACATCCGGATATGCAGGATTTCTTACTGGAAATCCTGTTAGTTCGCTAACATCCTGATCCAGCCCAATAAGTCCCCTCTCCATTAGAGTTAGAAGTGCTGTTGTTGTAAATGATTTTGAGATGGAGGCAATGCGGAAAAGATCTCCCTCTCCAAGTAGAGTACTATCCTCTAGGTTTTTATAACCAAAAGATTCTGTGTAGATTATCTCACCTCCCTTTACCACGGCAACGGCTAGTCCCACCGCGGAATTTTTTTCCATTACTCTCTCCATCTCCTCCTTTGCCAAGCTCTCTTTTGAAGGAGTACAATAAGTAGTTGTCAAAACTATCAGTCCAATTGCAGACAGCATTGCAGTAAAACGTGTGATTTTCATAGTCGGGTTAATTGTTTGATAATATACAAAGATAGAGATTTGAAGCAAAATATATCTATTTTTGTAGGAATGAAGGGCGACAAGAATATAGTAGAAACACCTCTGATGAAGCAGTATCTCTCCATAAAGGCGAAATACCCGGATGCTATTCTGCTTTTTCGCGTGGGAGATTTCTACGAGACATTTGGAGAGGATGCAATTACAGCATCTTCTGTTTTAGGTATAGTGCTTACAAAAAGGGGAAATGGCTCTGCTCAGTTTATTGAGCTGGCAGGTTTTCCGCACCATTCAATAGATAGTTACCTTCCAAAACTTGTAAGGGCGGGTTACAGAGTTGCCGTTTGTGATCAGCTTGAAGACCCCAAACTTACCAAGAAGATCGTAAAACGTGGAATAACTGAACTTGTCACACCAGGTGTTGCATACAACGAACAGCTTTTAAGCCAAAAGGAGAACAACTATCTTGCTGCTCTCCATTTTGACAAAGATAGAGCCGGCATTGCCTTTTTGGACATTTCCACAGGATCGTTTAAGGTTGCGCAGGGCTCTCTTGAGTATGCCGAGCTTCTTCTTGCCAGCTTTGCTCCCAAGGAGGTGCTGCTGCAAAAGGGTTATCAGAAGGGGTTTGAAGATCGTTTTGGAAAGGATATCTATATCACCACTATGGATGAGTGGGCCTTTGTTCAGGAGGCAGCAAGGGAGAAGCTTGCAGAGCAGCTGCAGGTAAAGAGTCTTAAAGGTTTTGGTATTGATGATATGCCGCTTGCAACAACAGCTGCCGGTAGTATACTCTTCTATCTGGAGATAACCCGTCATAACTCTCTTGGACACCTCTGCTCGGTATCTAGAATAGATGAGGAAGAGCACGTTTGGATAGACAAATTTACCTTCCGCAATCTTGAAGTTTTCAGTAGCCAGGCAGAGAGGGGAGCATCTCTTGTCTCTGTGGTGGATAAAACCACCTCTCCTATGGGGGCGCGGCTACTAAGAAACTGGCTTGCAATGCCGGTCAAAAGTATAAATGAGCTAAACAGCAGACACAATATTGTTGATTTGTTGTATATTGACAATTCTCGCCGAGCCCTGCTCAGAGATATTATATCAAACATAGGAGACCTGGAGAGAGTTGTATCAAGGGCTGCTGCAGGAAGAATATCTCCTCGCGAAGCGGTACAGCTTAAAAGAGGACTAGAGCAGATGGAGCCGCTTAAGGAGATCTGCAGGGAGATATCGGCAGAATCTGACTTACCCTTTTCCCAGGAGATTACTCTACTCTCTGAGGGGTTGGATGAGTGTTCGGCTTTGAAAGAGAGACTTGAAAAAGAGCTGCTTCCGGACCCTGCCGGTCAGTTTGGCAAGGGAGATATTATTGCATCCGGTGTAAACGATGATCTGGATTCTCTTAGACATATCGCCAGACACGGTAAGGAGTATCTTAACCAGCTTCAGGAGAGGGAGACGGAAAGGACAGGTATATCTTCTCTGAAAATAAGCTACAATAATGTCTTTGGATATTATCTGGAGGTAAGAAATACTCACAAAGAGAAAGTTCCTCCGGAGTGGATTAGGAAACAGACTCTTGTAAACGCTGAGAGATATATCACTCAAGAGCTCAAAGAGTATGAAGATAAGATACTTGGAGCCGAAGAGAAGATGCTCTCTATAGAGCAGTCACTTTTTGCCGACTTGGTCATTTTCATTCAAAAAAACATTTCTGTAATACAGAAAAATTCAACAATAATTGCTAAGATTGATTTACTTGCTGGTTTTGCGGAACTTGCAAGAATAAATAAATACAATAGACCAATTGTCAATGATAAAAGCTCTATAGTTATAAAGGCTGGAAGACACCCTGTAATAGAAAAGTTGCTTCCTTCCGGAGAGGAGTATATTGCAAATGATCTTGAACTGAACAGAGATAGCCAACAAATAATTATTCTTACCGGACCAAATATGGCAGGAAAGAGTGCTCTGCTTAGACAAACGGCTCTAATTGTTTTACTTGCACAAGCCGGAAGTTTTGTTCCGGCCGAGAGTGCCGAGATTGGGATGGTGGACAAGATCTTTACTAGAGTGGGTGCATCGGATAATATATCAAGAGGAGAGAGTACCTTTATGGTGGAGATGCTTGAAACTGCTACGATTCTTCACAATCTTTCAGAGAGGTCTCTTGTTCTGCTGGACGAAATAGGCAGGGGAACAAGTACATACGATGGTATGTCAATTGCTTGGTCAATTGTTGAGTATCTTCACGAACATCCTCATTTCAAAGCCAAAACGCTCTTTGCAACACACTACCACGAACTGAACGATCTAGAACTTACATTTCCAAGAGTTAAGAATTTCCATATTTCAGTTAAAGAGGTTGATAAGAGGGTTATCTTTTTGAGGAAACTGGTTCCCGGAGGTGTTGCCCACAGCTTTGGAATACACGTTGCCCGAATGGCAGGGATGCCTGCCGATGTTGTAAAAAGGGCAGAGCGAGTACTTAAGCAACTTGAATCTAAAGATAGCTCAAAGGGGGGTAAAAGAAGGGTCACTCTCAACCAGGAGTCTGTCCAGCTCTCATTTTTCCAGCTGGATGATCCGGTACTCTCCTCAATCAGAGATGAGTTAAAAGATTTGGATATCAATACAATTTCGCCTCTTGAGGCTTTTGACAAGCTAAGAAGCATAAAAAAGAAGACAGGACTTTAATACAATGAGAATATGATTAGGATCTACAGAAGAGTCGTAATGATCTCTAAACTCGTGCTTGAAAGCATAAGTTTTGCATTTGGTTCGCTAAAGGGCGACAAGTTCAGAACATTTCTCTCGCTCTTTGGAGTTAGTATTGGAATATTCTCAATTGTAACTGTTTTTACAGCTATAGATGCGCTCAAAAGTAACGTAGAGAGCGGACTAAACAGTTTTGGAGGAAATACAGTCTATGTTCAGCAGTTCCCGTTTGCTCCACCAGAAGGAGAGGAGTATAAATGGTGGGAGTATATGAACAGACCTACTCCAAAATATGAGGAGTATCTCTTCCTAAAATCAAATTCTAGAACAATAGATGCATCTGCATTTGTCGTATTTACTAACCGAACTCTTAAATATAAAAGAGCTTCATTCAGCAACGGATTTATAACAGCAGCCACATCTGAGTGGGCAGATATTGCTAACGTAGAGATAGATAAGGGTAGATATTTCTCAAGTTTTGAAGCAGGTTCTTCAATTCCTGTTGTAATACTTGGATATGAAGTTGCATTGGCTCTCTTTGGCCCGGATGAGAACCCTTTGGACAAAACAATAAAGATTGGAAGCGCCAGCGCAAGAGTTATAGGGGTGCAAAAAAAGGAGGGGGAGAGTATGATCAGCATCTTTGATACAGACAACTCTATCTTAATAACTTATAATTTTGCAGCTACTATTATGAATGTTAAGAGGGCTGAGAGTCTTATCTGTCTTAAACCTAATGATAAAATTGATAGAGAGGAGTTTCTTCAGGAGGCAAGACAGCTAATAAGAGCATCAAGGCGACTAAAGCCAAAACAAAACGACAACTTTGCCCTAAATGAAATGACATTCCTTCTAAATCAAACAAAAGCAATTTTTGGAGGAATCAATATGGCTGGGTGGATTATTGGAGGCTTTTCAATCCTTATTGGAGGATTTGGAATAGCAAACATAATGTTTGTCTCGGTCAAGGAGAGGACCAGTCTTATTGGTATCCAAAAGGCACTGGGTGCTAAGAAATATATGATACTTACCCAGTTTCTTGCAGAGGCTGCCGTACTGGCTCTTGCCGGTGGTGCAATTGGATTGCTGATGGTATGGGGGGTTGTTCTGGCCACACAGGGAAATGAATCGTTCCCAATGGCTATGAGTTTTTACAACATTTTAAGAGGTCTTATGATATCATCAGTTATAGGAGTGGTTGCGGGTTTATTACCAGCCTGGACAGCTGCAAACCTCAATCCGGTTGATGCAATTAACTCTAAATAGATTTTAAACTACACTTCATAAATCAGCTTTGTGAGCTCCACAAACTCCTCTACAGAGAGTTGCTCCGGCCTTTGCCCAAAGAGGTAACTATCTGGCGGTGTTTTACCTTCCAGCAGCTGCTTAACAGAGTTTCTCACTGCTTTTCTTCTCTGATTAAAAGAGGCCTTTACCACCCTTTTGAACTGCACTTCGTCACATCCGAGGCTTTCACGGGAGTTTCTCTTTAATGATATAACCGCAGATCTAACCTTTGGAGGAGGAGTAAAACTACCTGGTTCTACAGTAAAGAGATAATCAATATTATACCACGCCTGAAGCAATACTGAGAGAATACCATAGCTCTTGTTTCCTGGAGGAGATGCAAGTCGCTCTGCAACCTCTTTCTGGAGCATACATACTATCTGCGGCACCTGCTCTTTGTAGTTAAGGAGTTTAAAAAAGATTTGAGAGGAGATATTATAAGGAAAGTTACCTATTACTGAAAAGCTCCCTCCAAATACCTTGTCCAGATCCATTTTAAGAATATCACCCTCAAGAAGGTTCTCTCCTATCAAAGGGTAATTCTTTTTAAGATACTCAATAGATTCTGTATCTATCTCAGCAGCTTTAAAGTCAACACCCTCTAACCTTACCAGATGCTGTGTTAGCACACCGGTTCCAGGTCCTATCTCTAGAACGCTTTTAGATAGCGATGTCTCAAGAGATTCAACAATTCTCTCAGCAATATTCCCATCCTTAAGGAAGTGCTGTCCCAGTGATTTTTTTGCCCTTACATACATTGTGCAAATGTAACGAAAATTCACCAGCTCCGTTTAATTGTGAGTATTATAGGCAAATGGTCGCTTATGCCTCCATTATATCTTGGCCCCAGAAAACTCCTTTTTGGCTTAATCCCCAAATATGTCCTGTCACTCTCAATAAGAAGAGGATGAGTGTAGATTTGGACAGATGTATCTGTGCAGAAAACCGGCTCTTTTTTGTTAAGCAGATTTGACGAAACAAGAAAGTGGTCAATTATCTCCCATCTCCCGTTATATTTTATGGTACCTTTTACTCTGCCCTTTAAATCCCTGCCTCCTCTCCTAATAATTGGATAGATAAGATTAAGGGAGTTTACCATTGAGGCAACGCCGGTGGAGCCTCCGGATTGTTCATTAAAATCTCCCATTGCAACAATGTTTGATTTTCTATTAAGAACCAGTACCGAGTCCGTAATAGAGTTAAGAACCTTTGCTGAAGCTACTCTTCCGGGTGCCGATGCCCTCTCTCCCCCCCATTTTGAGGGCCAGTGTAATACAACTATATGAAGAGTATCCAGATGGTCAAGTACCCCTTTTGCATAAAGAGTATACCTTGTTCGCATTGTATCGCCAATTTCATTTTTAATGGCAAAATATTTTATATTAAGCAACTTGAATCTATCTTTCCTATATAATAATGCAACATCAATACCTCTGTGATCCGGGGAGTCCCTGTGAACAATTCCATATCCTCCCTGTGCAAGTGATGTAAGGTTCGTGAGCCTCCAAACCACCTGAAAATTCTCAATTTCAGAAACTCCTATGAGCACCGGAAGGTTCCCTTCAGATGATATATAAATATGTTTGGCGATACTGTTTATTTTTTTGTAGAAGTATTGAGAGGTTATGAAGAGATTCTCAAGATTCCAGAAGAGAACCTTACAATTTTTATCCCCCTCAGCTGGTATAGTTTGCCGGAAAACCGGTAAACCAACTCCGGGAAATTGTATAAATAGTAGAAATAACAGAGTCAATTTCATATCTCCAATTTAACCAAAAAGCAATTTCCACACTCTTAATAATGTCATATTTATCTGATTATGAATATGATTTATACCATTTTAGAAATAATGGTATTTTTTGTCTAATTTCGCACCCTCAAATAATTAAAAAAGATATTTATGGCATTGAAATGCGGAATAGTGGGACTGCCCAATGTGGGAAAATCTACACTCTTCAACTGTATCAGCTCCGGAAAAGCACAATCTGCAAACTTTCCGTTCTGTACTATTGAACCGAACATTGGATCCACAATAGTTCCGGACGAGAGACTCCAGGTTCTGGAGAAGCTTGTAAAACCAAATAGAGTGGTTCCAGCAACCGTTGAGATTGTAGATATTGCAGGACTAGTAAAGGGAGCTAGCAAGGGAGAGGGTCTTGGCAATCAGTTTCTGGCCAATATTAGGGAGACAGATGCAATAATTCACGTTCTTAGGTGTTTTGACGACCCAAATATTGTTCACGTTGACGGGAACATTAATCCCGTGAGAGATAAGGAGATAATAGACACAGAGCTCCAGATTAAAGATCTGGATACCGTTGAAAACCGCATTGGAAAGGTTCAAAAACAGGCACAGACCGGAGGAGATAAAAGTGCCAAAAGAATGTACGATATCCTGGTAAAATTCAGAGAGGCTCTTCTACAGGGAAAATCTGCGAGAACAGTAATATTTGAAAATACAGAGGATGAGAAGATGTCAAAGGAGCTGTTCCTCCTTACAAACAAACCTGTCCTTTATGTCTGCAATGTGGATGAAGCATCGGCAAAAGATGGAAATAACTATGTAGATATGGTTAGAGAGGCTATCAAGGACGAGGATGCCGAGATGCTTATTGTTGCTGCAAAAATTGAATCGGAAATTGCAGAGCTGGAAGATTTTGAAGAGAGAGAGATGTTCCTTGCAGAGATGGGACTTGAGGCTTCCGGAGTCTCCAGACTAATCAGGAAGGCATATGCTTTGCTTAACCTTGAGACATACTTCACTGCAGGTGTTCAAGAGGTAAGAGCTTGGACCTTCCCTAAAGGAGCCAAGGCACCTCAGGCCGCAGGAGTAATCCACACAGACTTTGAAAAGGGCTTTATAAGGGCAGAGGTTATAAAGTACAACGACTTCGTTAAATACGGCTCTGAAAACGGCTGTAAAGAGGCAGGAAAGATGGGTGTGGAGGGAAAAGAGTACGTAGTTCAGGATGGAGATATTATGCATTTCCGTTTTAATGTATAGTTATTAGTGGCATCGAGCCATATAACAATAAAAAAAGAGGATGATTACAATTGTAATCACCCTCTTTTTTTATTCTAATTAATTATCCTAGAAGAATTTAAGTCTGTTATCCTCAACTTCTGCACTCTTTTCAAATATGCTCTGTAGTTGTTGAAGCTTATAAGAGAAGAGCTGACCATTTCTCATCTTTGCATCTTGCTCAGTGAAAAATTCTCCCTCACTTCTTGACTCTACATTAAATACATAGAGCCCAATATTTCCCTTAACAGGACCGGTGAGTTTATTCTCCTCTGCTCCGGAAACAGCTCCAATGAATACAGGGTCCATAGATTGAGCTCCAAGTGCACCAAATGACACACCGCTCTGTCTACTAACAGTCGTTCCCAAAATCTCAGCAACAGCCTCAATATTGTTAACTCCGCTAATCCTCTCCTTTACGGTCAAATGAAGCTTATCATTTGTCTTCTCCATCATAAGAAGAGACTCAATATTCTCCTTCATCGATTCAAATGACTGGATCCCCGCCTCTCTTACTCCTGTAACAGCCATCACGAAGAAGTATTTATTATCTAATGAGATAATCTGCGAAACATCTCCCTTTTTAGCCTCATAAATCCATCTGCTCAGTGGTCTTGCATTATTGTATGTTGCAACTGTTTTTGCTCCTTGCTGAATCCCCACTGCAGGTGTTACTGCAAGATTCATCTCCTTAACAGCCTCTCTGAATTTATCGATTTTACCATCTGACTTAGAGGCTAGCTCATTAGCTTTTGAGTAGTACTCCTGAAATGTCTGTTTGCTTGCTACGGCACTCTTCTCAAGAATTGCAATCTGTACTTTCTTTACAGGTGTTGTTCTCTTGGTTGTCTTAACAATATGAAGTCCATAATTTGTGGTCACCTTAAGCGGCTTATTAAGCGGTGCGGTAAAACAGGTATCAAGACCCGGTAGTTTCATCATCTGGGTCATCCAGCCAAGTTCACCCGGTGCTACATTTGGATTTTTATCTAGTGAATTTTCTGCAGCAAGAGTCTGGAAGTTTGCTCCCCTCTCAATCAGTTTAATTAATGAGTCTGCCTTCGCCTCTGCAACTTGTGGCTCTCTGTTATCCAACAGAATATGCTCTACAAATACTGAATCTGCAACACTCTTTACAGCGTGAATTCTAGCTGCTCTGAATACATTACCCTCTTGATATACCGGTAAAACGGCAGTTGTAGGAGAGTTAAATGCGAAATCGTCAAGAGTAGGTGAAATTGAAGCAAGTTCTCCCTCTTTAAAAAGGTACTCATTTAGCTGTTTTTCAGAATTTCTTGCAAGGAAAGTTCTCAAGTTTGTAGTTGTTGCAAACTCTTCATAAACCTTGTCAATATCCTCTTTTGCAAGTCTTATATCATCAACAGAAGGGATAACCTCAAAGGCAACGTAGTCAATATCCCTACTGGCACTCATTTCAAATCTCTCTTTGTTTTTATTGTAATAATCCTTTATCTCCTGTTGAGAAACGGAGATAGTTGTATCAGGCATAAAACCAAAAGGCTGTATTACAAAAGAGACATCTGATGTGATATTATTTTCTGCAATTATTCTCTTAATCTCAACAGGACTGCTGAATGAGCTTTTGTCAAGAAGAGATATATATTTGGTGAACATTTGATCGTTCCTGATGCTTTTTTCCAGATAATTCCAGTAGGTTGAAAGACTTCCGGACTCGTCAGATGGAATAGCTCTGATAAATTCAATAAGTCTACTTCTGTCGAACATTCCGTCCTGTCCAATGAAGGCCTGCTCTCTCATAAGAACCGGAGATATTGTTGAACCTTGAGTAAGATCCAGCAACTCCTCTTCGCCTACATTTACTCCGGCCCCCTCAATTGCAGGTATGAGTACATACTCACCCATAAGATCCTGCCAGGCACTTTCGTTAACCATCTCCTGACCCTGTTCGTCCAGTGATGTCTGTCCTGTGGCCATTTGTTGTATCTGAGTAAAATAGTCTATCTTTTTCTGGAACTCCTGGTAAGAAATTGCCTTGCCGTTCATCTCTCCTACATCATATTTGGAGGTGAACATTGAGATAGCCGTTTGCAATGTTTGTGCGTCCACTATAAAGGAAAGAAGTGCTACACCGATAATTACAGTGATAAAGACACCCATTCTGACGCGGATCTTCTCGAGAACTGCCATTTTGCTTATTGTTAAATTAAATAGTTACTTTCTTGTAAGGCGCGAAGATAGTAATTTTTTTGTTCACTGCACCTATTTAGATATCGAGGAGTTTGAGCCTCACTAGCTCTAATCTGCTGCGTGTTGTCCTGAGTATTGTAATCTGCATATTTTCATATTGCAGAATCTCTCCCTGTGAAGGAATATTTTCGTTAAACCACGTAATAAAGCCTCCAAGAGTCTCGTACTCGTCGCTCTCCGGTATCTCAAGCTCATACTCCCTGTTAAGATATTTGATTTCAAGCCTGGCAGAGAAGATATACTCCCCGTCACCAAGCTCTTTTTCACGGAACTCCTCGTAATCCAGTTCGTCAGATATCTCTCCAAATATCTCCTCAATAAGGTCTTCAAGAGTAACAATTCCGGCAGTTCCTCCATATTTGTCCAGGACTACAGCTATAGAGCTTCTGTTTTTAATCATTGTTGCTAAAAGATCTCTTGCCCCCATCTCCTCAGGATAGTACTCAATCTTCCTAGAGAGCTCCTGAATAGTTTTCCTCCCCTCCAGCATATCTTTTGAGTGAACATAACCAGTTATTCTATCTATACTTCCCTCATAAACAGGAATCCTGGAATAGTTAGACTCCCTGAAAAGATTTAGCATCTCCTCCGGATTTGATGTAGATGATATTGCAACAACCTCTGTTCTTGGAATCATACACTCTCTTAGTAAAACATCAGAAAAGTTTATTGCATTATGAATAATCTCAGACTCTGCAGACTCCTCTTCCTCCTCATCAATAATCATTGAGGGGTTGTCAGATCTTCTTATCTTAAGTGGTTTTGTCAAAAAGGCTATGGAGGTAGCAAACCAATATAGATTTTTTAGAACAGTATCCGGTACTCTGGTTGCTATCCATTTAGGAATTATGGTCCCAAGAATAATTATAATACCGGCACCTGCAAGTATATAGATCATAAGAAGGAGTCCTGTTGGAAGCGAAGAGTTAGATTGATTAATAAGAGATATCCACCCGGCAGAAATTGTAAAAAGAGCGGCAAATACAGCTCTTGCCATTTTAAAGGATAATACAATAAAAACCCTATTTTCCAGGAGCTTTTCTGAGGCAATTGCATATCTTTTTTCCTGCTTAATATCTAGTTCAATTCTAAGCCGGTTACAAGATATAAGTGCGCTCTCTGTAAGCGTTGCAACAAAAAACAGAACAAATGCCGCTATGGCAATAATTATGGCAGCTATCATTTTTTTTGCTTTAACATTGGTCCAACAAAGTTAACAGTATCAATGTAAAGTACCTCTGCCGAATCTTTAATTATGCTGTAGCTGTCAAATGGTTTTAAAATTATAGCATTTCTTGCCAGTTCATCTGACTCTAATCCATAACCCTGCATATACATTGTAGGAGATTTGAGCTGAACATATCTGTGAGTAAAGATTCTTTTCTCTGTTCTGTCCCAGTATATAGTATCTGTTTCAATAGTCTCGCCTTTAATGTAATTTGTTATAACTACATCACCATATGCCTCCCATTTATCCGAGGTTTTACCCTTTATGTGCATAGCTTCCATTGCCGAAATCTCAGTTTCAAGCAGACCCTCAGGAGTGTAAGCTTTAACATTCATCCCTTGTGGGAATATATCATAAGGTATCTCACTATTTGAATAACTCTCCATAAGAGGGGCGGAAACCCTCATAGATACTTTGCCATTTTTTGTTTGCTCAAGAACCATTTTATCAACAACTTGAGTGGGAGTCTTGGCTGGATCCAGCTCCTCTGCTACTGGCAGCTCAGACTTACAGGAAAAAAGAAGTGTAGCAACCACAAATGTAGCTGCTACAAATCTTATTGAATATATAATTATGTTGCCTGAGGCAAACATCTATTTGCGAGTTCTAACCGTAGTGTTCTCTCTCATTCCGCTACAAACAGCTGTAAATGAATTGCCATCAACTATGTCGTACATAAAGGCCTCCTCTTGCATAGGGAAATACTGACGATATGTTGAAATCAACTTGTCTGCCTCCTCTGCAAGTGTTGGATCTGCATTCTTTGCCTTAACAAAGTAGTCAACAGCTACCCACCACTTAGCTCTGGATTCTATCTCATTTCCACCACATTTTGATGATGCCCACACAGATCCCATAATCATATGGGCCTTTCCTGCCAATGAAGCATCTTTAGCGGGGATTTGCTTTGCAGCCTGAGCTGCCATTGCAAGATTATCCAATTTTGCAAGATAGTATGAGCCAAGCTCATATAACATTTGTGCATCTTCAACATCCGGAGATGCAGGATCGTCAATTGCCTCCTGAAGTGATTTTACTGCATTTTCGTGATCATCCTTTATTGAATACAGTTTATAAAGATAGTATGCAGTGTGGTATGATGGTTCAATTCTGTGTAGAGACTCAACCGATTTGAGGAAAAGCTCCTCTTGAAAACAACCTCCTTCATTCAAAAGTTTTACAATGCCTGATACAAGATCTTTATTGTTTGGATCAGCCTCATATTTTGGAGTGAAGAGAGTAACAATATTTTCACAGCTTGCGACACCGCTTACTGCAAAAAGGTTATCGATATCTTTCTTTACCTGAACCGCTTCCGGGTTGTTAGCCTGAATTTGAGCCTCTACTAAAGGTGATAGTTGAGAGTATAGGCTTAAAACTCTCTCTGCATCTATTACTTTACTTGCAAAAAGGGCAGATGCGCGCTGCATTGCAAGAGCCATCAGTGATGGTTGAGCATTTTCGCCAAATGTATTGATATTCTCCATAATGGAATCAAATACAAGTTTGTCGTCACTACCTCTAAAATTTATAAGATCTATAACCTTGTTTGTCTGAGCTCCCAGTGCATATTTTGGAAAGTATTCAGTCCTTAAATCGTACATTAAAAGCAATGAGTCTATAAGCTTATTCTTTAGCTCATTGTTATTTGCATTCTTCTCAATAAGGAATCTGTAAATTTTTTGCCCGTCAACATACAACGTTTGCCTCAATCCCGGAGGGCAATATTTGAATGCATCTCTCCATAAAGGAGCAGCCTCATTCAGGTTTCCCTGCTTCATATAGTCTGTATAGAAGGAGAGACTCCTAACACATTCAACACTATCTTTGCCATATTTGCCCTGCGCTGTTGCTATTGGCGCAAAGGCGAATATTGCAAATAATAACAAAACACTTAATTTCTTCATAACGAGTTACTTTATATATACATTTTAAGTTTAGTCATACCTGTATTTCTGGAACCAAATATCGTAAAGGCTTATGTTAAGGTTGAGCATAATATAACGCTCTCTTACCATTCCGTTTCTCAACGAGCCCCTTTGACCCATATCCAGTGATATCCCTACAGAGTTATACCATCTGTAAACAGGAAGATTTGCTCCAATTGTTATACCTACAGAGTTCACTTGGTTTCCATTAAGAGAGATATAAGATCTGTCATAATAAACTCCGGCTTTATATGAAACCCTTTTAAGATAATAACGAACGTCATATCTGTTTGGTATAAACTCTCCCCCTAATTTTACAGCCCAGCTAGTTGCCGGTTGAAATGCTACTCCCGGAGTTGCCGGAAGATTAGTTTTACTCCAGTCCTGATAGGTAAAATCCATACCAAGCATCCATTTATCTCTTTTTCTATAGGAGGCTCCCACTCCTATTTCTGCGGGAATTTCCAGTCCGGTAACTCTTGAGAGATTATAAAATGTTGTGTCTGTCTCTCCGGTAGGCGATGTGGTAAATCCATACTTTGCATTTTCACCCTTAAGCTTGCTACCAAGCATATATGTAGCTCCTACTGTAAGCGAGTTATCTTTATCTGGCTCATAACTATATTGAATACCAGCTTTTCCGGTAAAAGAGCTTATCATATAATCTGTACCTGTTTTAATAGGCCTATATGATTCAGAATTCCCAAAATTAATATTTGAATAGCGGTCAATTGTTCCAAAAAAGTATACCAGCTCGGCTCCTACCGAGAAGTTTTTAAGAAACACCATTGATGTCCCAAGGAATACTTTATTTATTCCGCCGGCTCCATATCTTGAATACACTACGCTTCCAAGTTCATTAATCATCTCAGGATCTGTCTCCCACTCCTGGAATTTATATCCTACTGATGAATAGGGTGTGATACCCATTACCAGTGCAGATTTCTTGTATATTGGAACAGAGAATACAAAATTGTGCATATTAAACCCATTATTTGCAGATGATGCCTCTTGAGTCTGATAGTAGTTGTGATTGCTCTCCACCCCAAAGTCAAGCATAAATGCAAGAGTATCCCTGAAAGAGATAGCTGCAGGATTTAGATAATTGATAACCCGGTTATCTTTTACGCCTATTCCAATTCCTCCCATACCCTTGTTAAAGGTTGTTCCCTGTTTGGAAATATTACCAACTCCAAAAATGGAGTAAGGGGTAAAATAGGTATGTGCGTCGGTACTCTGGGAAACCGCAGCCACTCCGCTTAACATAAATAGCGAAATCAAAGTTACTTTAAGTAATGTACTAAACTTTTGCATAATTTTCGGCAATACGGGCTAATCCCATCAATACTAAATTGTAAACAACAAATATCGGTTTTTTCACTTTTTCTGCAAAATAAATCGCATCGCCACCCGTAAAAATATGGATGTGATTTGAATATTGCTTGGTGTAACCTTCTATTTCAAAAATCAAGCCTAAAACTACACCCGCCTCAATAGCAGTGGTAGTAGAGGTTCCTATACTTTTTGTTTCATCCGGTGGAGTTAACAGCGGAAGTAACTGAGTATATTCATTTAACGAGCGAAATCTTGTTGTTAAACCTGGAGAAATATTCCCACCAAGAAATTCTTTTTCTGAGGTAACAAAATCTATTGTGAGGGCTGTCCCGAAATCAAAAATTGCCACCTCCTTCCCGGGGAAAAGTTCAGATGCAGCAAGTGCAGCACACAATCTGTCCGGTCCAAGTGTATATGGAGTTTCGTAAAGATTCTTCAAAGGGAAACAGGTGTCGGATCCAGCAATAACTAGTTTATCTGTAAGCTTTTCCAACTCTCCATAAAAGTGTGGGTCCATCTTTCTTACTGTGGAAAGGGCAATTATTCTTGGTCTTTTGGATTCAGTAATCCTTTTAATAAACTCTAACGGCTCTTCATCTCTACAGATAACTGCTTCATCAATATCACTCTCTCTTGACCAGGCTGCCTTAAGCGAAGTATTTCCAATATCAATTAAAAGGTTCCTCATTTCATCTCCATTAATAATTTATATGCCATCTCTATGCTATCTACTCTCTTCACTATAACATAAAGTTTCTCGTTTTGCTCCTTCATCTCGTATCTCCTATTCTGTCTTTGTATGTAGGTGAGAATTGACTCAAATCTTGCTGTTTTGTAGTAGCCAGACATTTGATTACTTACAAAATATGCAATAAGTAGATTATTTTTAAGAACTATCTTCTCAAAACCGAGCTCCATTGCAAGCCACCTCAACCGTACAGTATCTGCAAGCTCCCTTGTCTGCAGTGGAGCCGGTCCAAACCTATCCTCCATTGATGCAATAAGAGCAAGTAACTCCTTCTCATTCTCTACTGTATCCATCTCTTTGTAGAGTCTTATCTTTTCTGCAGTAATGGATACATATTCATCGGGAATTAAAATCTCCAGATCTGTATCAATTGTACAGTCTGTTACAAATTCATCTCTTTTATGACCTCCTGACATAACTGGTGCGCTTTCCAATCCCCGCTCTGCCCTTATCTCCTCTACTGCCTCTGCCAGTATCCTTTGGTAGGTTTCAAATCCCATATCGGCAACAAATCCACTCTGTTCTGCTCCTAAAAGGTTCCCTGCTCCACGAATATCCAAATCCTGCATTGCTATATTGAAACCACTGCCTAGATCTGAAAATGCCTCAATGGCTCTAAGTCTTCTTCTCGCCTCCTCTGTTATTGCCAGAGAGGAGGGAACGAC
Organism: Bacteroidales bacterium; assembly: GCA_028700975.1. Lineage (GTDB taxonomy): Bacteria > Bacteroidota > Bacteroidia > Bacteroidales > UBA932 > Bact-08. Next base: position 19,685 of record JAQVRQ010000019.1, read on the forward strand.
AAGATAGCAAAAGGCTTTTATATTTGACCTCCCTACTCTACCCCTTAACTGGTGCAGATCGCTTAATCCAAAATTCTGAGCCTGGTTTATAATTATTGTATTTGCGTTTGGTATATCTATTCCGTTCTCAACTATTGTTGTTGCAAGAAGCACATCGTAATCTCCCATCATAAAATCCAGAATTACCCTCTCCAATGAAGATGGATCCATCTGACCGTGGCCAACGCAACTCTTTGCATTTGGACAGAGCCTCTTAATAATATCCTCTACTGCTCTTATATCCTCCACTCTGTTGTGAACAAAGAACACCTGTCCTCCTCGTTCAATCTCAAAATTAATTGCATCCCTTATAAAATCCTCGTCAAAATCAATAACCTCTGTTTGAACAGGCAACCTATTTGGAGGCGGGGTGTTAATAATTGAGAGGTCTCTTGCGCCCAGAAGAGAAAATTGAAGAGTTCTAGGAATAGGTGTAGCAGTTAGAGTAAGAGTGTCAATATTCTCCTTGAGCTGTCTTAACCTCTCCTTTGCAGCTACGCCAAACTTCTGCTCTTCATCAATAATCAAAAGCCCCAAATCTCTGAATTTAATCTCTTTATTAAGAAGCCTATGAGTTCCAATAACTATATCAGTCTTACCGCTCTCCAGTTCTGCCGCAATCTCCTTTATATCCTTTGCGCTCTTTAATCTGCTTATATAGTTTATCTTACAGGGAAACCCTTTAAGTCTCGAGGTAAATGTTTTATAGTGCTGAAGCGCAAGAATTGTTGTAGGAACCAGCACTGCTACCTGTTTGCTATCTGCAACAGCTTTAAAAGCAGCCCTCATAGCAATCTCGGTTTTACCAAATCCCACATCTCCGCATATAAGCCTGTCCATTGGATAATCTCTCTCCATATCCTCTTTGACTGCCTGAGTAGCTTTATACTGATCCGGGGTATCCTCATATATAAATGAAGCCTCAAGCTCCTGCTGCATAAAAGAGTCTGCAGAGTAGGCAAAGCCCTTTGAATCCCTCCTTTTTGCATAAAGATCTATAAGATCCTCCGCAATATCTTTAACTTTTGATTTTGCTTGACTCTTTAGTTTGTTCCAGGCACCTGTTCCCAGTTTATATACTTTGGGAGGAGTTGCATCTTTTGATTTATATCGTGAAATTCTGTGCAGAGCGTGAATAGAGAGAAAAATAACATCACCATCTCTGTATATCAACTTTAAAGCTTCCTGAATTTTTCCATTAATATTTGTCTTTACCAAACCTCCAAACACACCTACTCCGTGCTCAATATGAACTATATAGTCTCCTATCTGAAAAGCATTAAGCTCATTAATTGTTAGTCTTTCACTCTTCTCAACAGATCTACTTGTCTTTACTCTGTGATACCTATCAAAAATTTGGTGATCTGTGAAGATGCATATTTTTGCGTTATGGTCTGTAAAACCTTCGTGAATACTAGTATGTACTGGGGTAAATACAATATCCTTTCCATTAAGCCTATCAAGAGATGAGAAGATACTGGAAAGTCTCTCAATCTGATTTTGGTTTTCACTGAAAATTGAGACCAAATATCCTTCGCTCTCTCTTTTTTCAATCTCTGCAGCCAACAGATCAAAGTTTTTATTAAACGATGGCTGAGGTGATGTATGAAAAGTGATAGTGTCTGTAATATTATCTGTATGAAATGAGGGTGAGAGCGGTCCAAACAATATCCTCCTCATTGAAGAGGATTTAATCTCGTATTCATTTGCTGATAAAAGTCTATCCTTATATGCTGAGAGATCATAGATAGTCTCTAACTGTTTTCTAAAATACTCTGCATCAGTAACCCATAATAGTGCCTCTTCACCGGCAAATTCAAGTAAATTAGTGAGCTCTTCATCATTTGTGCCCTCTGATATATCGGGGAAAATTTCAACAAACTTCCTCTCCTCGGTTGTTCTTTGAGTGTCAATATCAAAGACTCTGATGTTTTCTACCGTATCTCCAAAGAAGTCTATTCTGAAAGGTCTGTTTTCTGCATAAGAAAAGAGATCAATAAGACTCCCTCTGAGGGCAAATTCTCCAGGCTCAGATACAAAGTCACTTCTGGTAAAGCCATATTCTATGAGTGTCTCCTTGACAAAATCGTGAGTAAGAGAATCCTCTTTTGATATTTTTAATATTGATGACTCAACCTTTTTACTATCAGGAATAAGCTCCGATGTAGAGTGAGGGTAGGCTACAATTATTAGCTTACTACCTTTATACTCTCCCTTTCTGAATTGATTTAGAGCCTGGATTGCCGCTGTCCTTTGCACCTGAAAGGATAAATCTTTTTTATCCCCTTTTGAGCTATGATTAAAGGATGAAGGGAAAAAGAAGACACTCTCCTTGCCTACAAGATTATTTAAATCTGCCGAACAATATGCTGCGTCCTCTCTATTGTTGAGAAGCACAATATTAACACCATTCTTATCCGCAGAAGCTATAGCAAATGCCTTTGCGGATGAATAGAGGCCATCAAGGATAATCGTCTCCTTTTTGCCACCACTTATCCACTCAACAAGCTTTTTTATAGATGTTTGGGAAGAAAATTCTTCAGATTTGTACACTCTTTCCATCTGTTAACAGATTGCAAATATAGTTAATAAAGTAGTTCGTTTTCTGTTGATAAATATTCACAATTAAATTATAAATGTTCGTCTCTTTTTTTATATATAATTGTCCCCTAATCAAGCAAATTATTTTCTCAGTTTTTTCAAAGAAAATATCTCCAGTTTATCCACCTGTTTACTTTGTTAACTTTATTTTGTCTTAGTTATAAATATTTGTTGAAAAACCTCTTTTTATGAATCTTAATTATTTTATAAATAGTTGTTTACATCGTCACCTTGACTGTTAATATATTGTTTAAAAAGGATAATTATATGTTAATCAATTTTGATAAATAAACTTATCAACTTATCAACAAGCATATATAAACATCAAACTATTTAAATAAAAAGAATAGATATATTTGTATTATTGATTTTTGAAAAAATATAGATGGCACATTTTGATCCTCATAACGACAGTAACTTTAAAGATAAAGATTTTGAAGGGGAGATTCGACCCAGGGATTTCGAAGAATTTTCTGGTCAGGAAAAAATTATTGAAAATCTTAGAGTTTTTGTAAAAGCTGCAATGATGAGGGGAGAGTCTCTTGATCATCTTTTACTTCACGGACCTCCAGGTTTAGGTAAAACTACTTTGGCTCACATAGTTGCTAATGAATTAGGGGTAGATATGAAAATTACTTCTGGTCCCGTTTTGGATAAGCCAGGAGATTTAGCAGGTTTACTTACCGGATTAGAAAAGGGAGATGTTCTTTTCATTGATGAAATTCACAGGTTATCACCTATAGTTGAAGAGTATTTATACTCCGCTATGGAGGATTTTAGAATTGATATAATGATTGATAAAGGTCCTGGAGCTAGATCTGTGCAAATAACTCTAAATCCATTTACATTAGTTGGTGCTACAACAAGAAGCGGATTATTAACATCTCCTTTAAGAGCTAGATTTGGTATTCAATCTCATCTTGAATATTATGATGCTGAAATTTTATTAAAAATAGTAATACGAAGTGCATCAATTTTAAATATTGAAATTGATAGAGATGCTGCAATGGAGATAGCCGGGAGAAGTAGGGGTACTCCGCGTATTGCAAATTCTCTTTTAAGAAGAGTAAGAGATTTTGCACAAGTTAAGGGTAATGGTAAAATTGATTTAAAAATAACTAAATACGCCCTGGATGCTCTTAATATTGATAAAAGAGGACTTGATTTAATGGATAATAAGATACTTTCTACTATAATTCATAAATTTAAAGGAGGTCCTGTAGGAGTTGGAACAATTGCTACAGCTGTTAGTGAAGATCCGGGTACTATTGAAGAGGTATATGAGCCATTTCTTATAAAAGAGGGCTTTTTACAGAGGACACCCAGAGGTAGAGAGGTTACTGATTTGGCATACAAACACCTTGGAATTTCAAAGAGTTCAATAATAGATAACACACTTTTTAATTAGATATGAAAAAATTCAAATTACTCTTAATTATTACTCTGCTCGTTTTCGTATGGAATGAATCGGGAGCTTGCACATCTGCAATTATAACAGGAAAGCTAACACCTGACGGAAGGGCTCTTCTTTGGAAGCATAGGGATACAGGTGAGGATAATAACAGAATAGAGTATTTTAAAGGAAAAAAATACAATTTTACAGCATTGGTTAATAGTCCTGATAAGGGAGGAGTTATATGGATTGGAACCAATTCTGCAGGTTTTTCAATAATGAATACTGCATCTTATAACCTTAAAGATGACAATGTAAAGGAGATGGACAGAGAGGGAGAACTTATGTATGATGCTCTCTCTGAGTGTAAGAATATTAAGGAGTTTGAGCAATTTCTTAAAAAGAGAAAAAAACCAATGGGTGTTGAGGCAAATTTTGGTGTAATTGATTCAGAAGGCGGTGCTGCTTATTTTGAAACAAATAATAACTCTTTCAGAAAAATTGATGCAAACGACCCTGCCATTGCTCCGGAGGGTTATCTCATATATACAAATTATTCATATACAGGAAGATTTAATGAAGGAATGGGCTATATAAGGTATCAAAATGCAAGAGACATTGTTACCAAAAAGGCTATTTCAAGAGATATTACACCAGAATGGATATTTAATTCTTTATCAAGAAGTTATTACCATTCTCAAATGGGTATTAATCTTACAGACGAAAAATTTTCTCCTGAGAGGGCTTCTGGATGGGTTATTGATCAGGATTTTATTCCAAGAAAATCATCAACTGCCTCTGTTATTGTACAAGGCGTAAAACCAGGTGAAAATGTTGAAATGACAACAATGTGGGTTGTTCTTGGTTATCCTCCTGCCGGGATTGCTGTTCCTGTGTGGGTAAAGGCAGGTGAAGAACTCCCATCTGTTCTGGTTAAAGAGTCGGATAGTAATATTAACGCCTATGCTTGTGATATGGCTCTAAAATTAAAATATAAGACTTTTTCATTAAAAAGGGGAAGCGGTGGTAGATATATGTACTTCCCCTTGATTTATAATAATAGTGGAAATGGTTATATGCAAATCCTGCAGAACTATGAAAAAAATGTTTTGCATTACTCTCTTCCATTAATTGAAAAATGGAGAAAAGAGGGTTTGAATCTTAAAGAAGTTCAAGAGTTTAATAATAGAGCAGATGAAATAGTAAAGGGTGCATATGCCTCTTTACTCAATCTTTAGATCTCTAAAGGCTGCTATATATCCGTCGTTTGGTGCGGTTACCTTTATCCTTACTGCCTTTATAGGCTCTTTAGGAAAAATGGTAGCCGCTCCTCTTTTTAATTCATCACCCTTGATGAAGTTTATGCCATCATATGAGTATTCAACATAACCATCATTAATCCAGTAAAAGTCAATATTAGGCATTCCGGATTCAACAGTAATTCTTGTGCTCTTTACAGGTTCCTTAAGTGTGTATGTTAAGTGGTCTCCTGCTTTGAGTTTTCTTGTTGTGCGGAAGTATGTATCAAATTTGTAGTCGGTAATATTTTCAATTTTATTGTTTTTACCCTCTTCAAGATTTGTAGTTATATCAACTGCCGGAGTAAGATATTTATAATCTGCGTTTGATGCCCTTACGGTAATACTTTTAAGATCATCTTTGTAAAATGTTGCAAATCTGAATCTTTCAGGCTTATCTGTGTAAATCTCTCCTCTGTATACACGAGATAGAGATGTTGGTTCGCTTTCGTCTGAGGTATATCTTACTACTGCCCATTCATAAGGAAGTTTAGCTCTGAGTGCTCCATCCTCATATGTAACTTCCGGATATGGAAGTCTAAATGAGATTCCCATATTAGCCATTCTATTGTAATGAAATTTTTGAAGCCTGTTATTGAAGTCATCCCAGTTACGGATCTCTTGTGGTGACCAGCCAATTTCGGCAACAGCGGTAAGTCTTGGATATGTTTGATAATCCAGGAACTTTGCAGGCCATCCAAGTAATTCGGTCCAGAGAGCCCCCTGTACTCCAATAATAAGTGGAGCCTCCTCTTCGTTTAGTGCTGCTGTTCCGGTAGGATCAAGTGAGTACGTCTTCTCTGTAGAGACAATTCCCGCCCAGTTGTGCCCTCTTTCAAGAGGGGTGTATTTCATATCAAAATAGCAGTAAGCTCCGGGCATCATAATGGTAGGCTGCCCTTTTTTAACTGATTCTATGCCCTTCTCAACACTTCTCCAGGCATAAACCCTGGTCTCTTTGTGAAGTTCTCCTCCTTCAAGAATCTCATCCCATCCGGCCATTTTTTTGCCGTTCTTCTCAACAATCCTCTCCATTCTTCTTACGAAATAGTTGAGTAACTCTTCGTTGCTAGTCATTCCCTCGCGCTCTTTAAGAGCTTTGCAAGAGGGGCAGTTATCCCAAGCTGTGTAGTTAACTTCGTCACCTCCAATATGTATATATTTTCCAGGGAATAGTTTTGATAGCTCTTTCATTATGTTTGCGAGCATCTTATAGTTCTCCTCTTTACCAACACACCATACATTTTGTCCCTCTCCCTGTACGCTTAATGAATTGTCATTACTGTCACAGGCTACGTTAGGGTAGGTCGCAGTTACTGCTTTACTATGTCCAGGAAGGTCAATTTCAGGTATAATTTCAATATTTCTATCTGCTGCAAATTTTACAATCTCTTTAATCTCATCTTGAGTATAAAATCCGCCGTATCTTTGCCTTCCTGATCCAAATGCAGGAGCAAGAGCCTCGTTATCTCCTCTCCAGGCTCCCTTTTCGGTTAGTAAAGGGTATCTCTTTATTTCAACCCTCCATCCGTTGTCATCTGTTAGATGCCAGTGTAGAGTGTTGATTTTATGATGAGAAAGCCAATCAATATATTTTTTAACGGTTTCTGCATCAAAGAAAGTTCTTGAGACATCAAGCATCATACCTCTGTATCCAAAGCGAGGATAGTCTTCAATATGAGTAGTTGGTATTTGCCAATTGTCTGCTGCAGTAGATTTACCTGAGTAAACAGAGGCGGGCATCATTTGGAGTAGTGATTGAATTCCGTAAAATATTCCGGCAGAAGTTGATGCCTTAATTGTAACTCCGGATGAATCTACATCAAGAATATATCCTTCAGGCTTTATAGATGGGTCTGAACTTATTGATAGAATAATTGAGTTATCAGTGGTGAACTTATTATCTAGTTTAAACCCGGTTGCTGCTTCAAGTTTGCCCTTGAGGTAGTTTAGATTAAAAGCACTCTTCTCATTACTGGTTACGGAAGAATTTTCATTAAGCGTAAAGTATCCCTCTCCTATTCTTTCAGAAACAGGTTTGGGTATTATAAGATTTTGCGCATTGATTAAAAGGCTCAAAAGGAGAGCCGGAACAAGTGTTAGAACTCTTTTTGTCATATCTAAGGGTTATTTTTAAAAGGTAAAGATACTCATTAATCTTTGCTAATCTTGCCCAAATTGTATAGTTTTGTGCCACTTTTTAATACTCTCATATAATGTCCGAAAAACTTATTTCAAAAATACCAGAGGGCACTTTGTCGGAGAAATGGACAAAGCATAAAGCTCAGATTCGTGTGGTAAGCCCGGCTAATAAACGTAAGCTGGAGGTGATTGTAGTAGGAACCGGTCTTGGCGGAGCATCTGCTGCTGCAGCCCTTGGGGAGCTTGGCTATAATGTCAAGGTCTTTTGCATAAGTGACTCTCCCAGAAGGGCACACTCGATTGCAGCTCAAGGAGGTATCAATGCTGCCAAAAACTATCCGAATGACAACGATTCGGTATACAGACTATTCTACGACACTATCAAGGGTGGAGACTACAGAAGTCGTGAGGCAAACGTTTATCGTCTTGCGGAGGTAAGCAACCTTATTATTGACCAATGTGTTGCACAAGGGGTCCCTTTTGCTCGTGAATATGGTGGATTGCTTGACAATCGCTCTTTTGGTGGTTCACAGGTAAGCAGAACATTCTATGCAAGAGGTCAGACCGGTCAGCAACTTCTGCTTGGTGCTTATGCAGCACTTAACAGACAGATTGAACTTGGTACTGTAAAGTCATATGTAAGACACGAGATGCTTGATTTGGTAATGATAGATGGTGAGGCAAAAGGAATTATTGCCAGAAATCTTGTTACTGGTGAAATTGAGCGTCACGGTGCACACGCAGTTGTCGTTGCTACAGGTGGTTACGGAAATGTCTTTTTCCTCTCCACAAATGCTATGAATAGTAATGGTTCTGTCGCTTGGCAGTGTTATAAAAAGGGAGCTTTCTTTGCAAACCCTTCATTTGCACAGATTCACCCTACCTGTATCCCTGTTCACGGTGAGCAACAGTCAAAGCTAACTCTTATGTCTGAATCACTTAGAAACGATGGTAGAATTTGGGTGCCTAAAAAACAAGAGGATGTAATAAAATTAAGAGAGAAGAAGATAAAGGCTTCACAAATTCCTGAAGAGGACAGAGATTACTATTTGGAGCGTCGTTATCCAGCATTTGGAAACCTTGTTCCTAGAGACGTTGCTTCAAGAGCTGCGAAGGAGAGATGCGATGCCGGGTTTGGTGTTAATGAAACTGGGCTTGCGGTTTTTCTTGATTTCAAAACAGCAATTCAAAGATTGGGGAAAAAGGTAATTGAGGAGAGATATGGTAATCTTTTCCAGATGTATGAAAAGATTACTGACGTAAATCCTTATGATGAACCTATGATGATATATCCGGCTATCCACTATACAATGGGTGGCCTTTGGGTAGATTATAACCTTCAGACTACTATCCCTGGTCTCTATGCAATAGGAGAGGCTAACTTTAGTGATCACGGAGGAAACAGACTGGGAGCCTCTGCTCTTATGCAAGGGCTTGCAGATGGATATTTTATTCTCCCTTATACAATTGGAGACTATCTGGCAGGTAAGATTCAGGTTAAGATGACAGATACAAATCATCCTGCTTTTGAAGAGGCAGAGAAGAGTATCA
>JAQVRQ010000069.1 GCA_028700975.1 Bacteroidales bacterium
TCTCTGAGAGTTGTACATCTATTATGGTAGGCAAAAAAGCCAGTACAGATGGATCGGTTATGACAGCTCACACTTGCGATTCCAATTATCGCACCTGGGTAGAGATGACAGCCAGAAAAAAATATAATCTGGGAGATACTGAGCCAATATACTGGGGACTTCTCCATAATGAAGAACCTTGGGATACAAGAAATGTAGTTGAAAAAGGCAGAATACCTGCAGTAGAAGAGACCTATGCATATCTTAATACTGCCTATCCTTGTCTTAACGAAAAACAGCTGGCAATAGGTGAAACAACAATTACCGGAAGAGATATACTAGTAAACAAAAATGGTCTCTTCCTTATTGAAGAGCTTGAGAGAATTGCTCTTCAAAGATGCAGCACTGCAAAAGATGCAATACAGTTAATAGGCAAACTTGCAGAAACATATGGTTACGGTGACTCTGGTGAATGTCTTACCATAGCAGACAAAAAAGAGGTATGGCAACTTGAAATTTTTGGATCTGGTGCAGGAAGGCCTTCGGCAATATGGGTAGCTCAAAGAATTCCCGATGATCATATAGGGATTTCAGCTAACATTCCAAGGATATCTAATGTTAACTTTAACGATTCTGACAATTTTATGTATAGTTCAGATATTCGCGAACGGTGTAAAAAGTTAGGACTATGGGATGGTAAAGAAGATTTTAAATTTTGGAAAGTTAATAACGGTAGAAAGCCTTTCTCAATTAGAGAATACTTTGTTCTTAGTTCAGTTGCACCCTCTCTAAATCTTCAGTATGATGCTGAAGAGCTTCCCTTTTCTGTTAAACCAGATAAGAAAATTTCAGTAAGAGATGTTATCTCTTTTTACAGAGAGACATACGAAGGAACAGAGTGGGACCAAACAAAGAATTTAGTGGCAGAGATTACTAGACGAGATGCCAATAGGAAAGAGTTTAAAGATACTATCAAACCTGTCTCAAACTTTATGAGTAATGAGATGAGAGCTCTACTAAACGCAATCAAACCAGGCGTTACTGAGAGAATAAGAGGAATTGCTGTTATACAGTGTTCCTATTCGCACGTTATTCAGTTAAGAGACTGGCTTCCTGATGAAGTTGGAGGAGTTGCATACTTCTCATTTGATAATCCAGCTCAAAGTCCAAGAATTCCGATATATTCAGGAACCATCTCCCTTCCACAATCATTCTACATATGTGGTCAGCATAGATACCGCGAAGATGCTGCAATATGGGCCTACAGAGAGACAAATAGGATTGCAACAATTAATTGGGATAAGACAAGAGGGATTCTGGAACCGGAGATTGCCAAATTTGAAGAAGATATGTTTAGCAGCGCTCCTTATACAGAGAAGCAGGCAGAAGAATTAATAAAGGAAGGTAAGATTGAGGAAGCTAAAGAACTTCTTACAAGACGCACTAATGATTATGCACTCTCCACAATGCAGAGATGGAAAGATCTCAAGGCTCAGCTATGGTCTGTATTTGCAAGAGCAATGTAATTGAAAAGTGGTTTTTTAAATTTTAATATATAACTTTGCACAGATAAAATTTAAAGAATTTTTTTAGAATAAGAGATGCATAAATACAAGCCCGCAACACTCGTTCTTGAGGATGGAACAGAGTTTTCCGGTTACTCATTTGGAAACGACCAAGCCATTGATGGTGAGGTCGTTTTTTCTACAGCTATGGTTGGGTACCCCGAAAGTCTAACAGATCCCTCCTACTCTGGTCAGATACTTTGTGTAACATACCCATTGGTTGGCAACTATGGTGTTCCAGAAGATTCAATAACTAATAGCCTCTCCTCATTCTATGAGTCTGAAAAGATTCATATCAGAGGACTTATTATTTCTGATTACTCATTTTCGTATAGTCATTGGAATGCGTCAAAAAGCCTTGATCAATGGCTTAAAGAGCAAAAAATACCAGGGATTTTTGGAATTGATACCAGAGAACTTACCAAGATACTTAGAGAGAGAGGATCAATGCTTGGTAAAATTGTCCCCCAAGGAGAAATACTTGATAATATGGAAGATCCTAATCTGGTTAATCAAGTAGACGTTGTTAGCTGCAAAGAGGTTCTAACATACGGATCCGGAAAAAAGAGAGTGGTACTTGTTGATTGCGGAGTTAAGCACAATATTATACGATGTTTTGTTAACAGAGGAGTGGAGGTTATCAGGGTCCCCTGGAACTATGACTTCAGTAATTTAAATTATGACGGATTATTCATTTCTAATGGGCCGGGTGATCCTAACCATTGCACTGAAACGGTAGAGAATATCAAAAAAGCACTTGAAGTTGAGAAACCAATTTTTGGCATTTGTATGGGAAATCAGCTCCTTTCAAAGGCTGCAGGTGCATCGGTATTTAAATTAAAATATGGTCACAGGAGTCACAATCAACCTGTTCGAATGGCTGGAACAAATAGATGTTTTATAACCTCTCAAAACCACGGATACGCAGTAAATGACTCTACTTTAGGATCTGATTGGGAGCCACTTTTTACCAATATGAATGATGGAACCAATGAAGGTATTAGGCATAAAGTGAAACCATTCTTTTCTTGCCAATTTCATCCAGAAGCTTCAAGCGGACCCACAGATACAGAATTCCTATTTGACGACTTTATAAAACTTCTTTAGAAATGATTGATACCAAAATAACAAAAGCATTAATACTTGGTTCAGGGGCACTTAAAATTGGAGAGGCCGGAGAATTTGATTACTCTGGTTCACAAGCATTAAAAGCCTTAAGAGAAGAGGGTATTGAGACAATCCTCATAAATCCAAATATTGCAACAGTACAAACATCTGAAGGAGTTGCGGACAAAATATATTTTTTACCTGTAACACCCTATTTTGTAGAAGAGGTAATAAAAAAAGAGAAACCTCAAGGCATACTTCTCGCTTTTGGAGGTCAGACTGCTCTTAATTGTGGAGTGGAGTTATTCAGAAACGGAATATTTGACAAATATAACCTCAAGGTGCTTGGTACTCCTGTTCAAGCAATAATAGATACTGAAGACAGGGAGCTTTTTGTCCAAAAACTGGATGAGATTAATGTTAAAACAATTAAAAGTCACGCTGTTGAAAACATTGATAATGCAAGAAAAGCAGCCGAAGATCTTGGATATCCAATAATAATTAGAGCTGCTTTTGCACTAGGCGGGCTTGGTAGCGGTTTCTGCAATAATGAAGAGGAGTTAAATGCTCTTTGTGAAAAGGCCTTCTCCTACTCTACTCAAATCCTTGTTGAAAAGTCGTTGAAAGGATGGAAAGAAATTGAATATGAAGTTGTTAGAGACAGATATGACAATTGTATTACTGTTTGCAATATGGAAAACTTTGACCCACTTGGTATTCATACCGGTGAAAGCATTGTTGTAGCCCCATCTCAAACTCTGACAAATAGCGAATACCACCTGTTAAGAGAGTTAGCGATAAAGATTGTAAGACATATTGGGATTGTAGGTGAATGTAACGTACAATACGCATTTGATCCATACTCAGAAGATTATCGAGTAATTGAGGTAAATGCGAGATTGAGCAGATCTTCTGCTTTGGCCTCAAAGGCGACAGGTTACCCTCTTGCATTTGTTGCAGCCAAGCTTGGACTCGGATACGGACTGTTTGACCTTAAAAATTCAGTTACAAAGAGCACTCCTGCATTCTTTGAACCAGCCTTAGATTATATTGTTTGTAAAATCCCAAGGTGGGATCTCTCAAAATTTCAAGGTGTCTCAAGAGAGATTGGATCAAGTATGAAAAGTGTTGGCGAGGTAATGGCTATTGGAAGATCATTTGAAGAGGCAATTCAAAAGGGGCTCAGGATGATTGGACAAGGAGCACACGGATTTGTTGCCAATAGAGAGATATCTGTTCCAGACATTGATAAAGCACTTAGAGAACCTACTGATAACAGAATATTTGTTATCTCAAAAGCTTTCAAAAAAGGGTACACCGTAGATGAAATCCACGAGCTAACGAAAATTGATAAATGGTTTTTGGAGAAATTATACAACATTCACGAAACTTCTGTAGAGTTATCTCAATTTAATGATATTTCAGATCTTCCGCTTGAGATGTTACGGAGATCCAAACAACAAGGATTTTCAGATTTTCAGGTGGGCAGACTATTATACAAAGATAAGATTGATGTAGATGAAGCATCAGCCATAATCAGAAGCATTAGAAAAAAGAACGGAATTGTACCAGTTGTTAAACAAATTGATACTCTTGCCGCCGAATTTCCAGCTGTTACAAACTATCTTTACCTGACCTATAATGGGACATATAATGATGTAAAATATCTTGGAGATAAGAGATCGATAATAGTTTTAGGATCTGGTGCATATAGAATTGGAAGCTCTGTTGAATTTGACTGGTGTAGCGTAAACGCTCTTGAAACCATCAGAAAACAGGGATGGAGAGGGGTAATGATTAACTATAATCCTGAAACAGTATCCACTGACTATGATATGTGCGACAGGCTCTATTTTGATGAGTTAACGTATGAACGGGTTATGGATATTTATGAACTTGAAAACCCCGGTGGAATGATTGTCTCTGTAGGAGGGCAAATACCTAATAACCTTGCATTAAGACTTGATAAAAGTGATGTAAAGCTATTAGGAACATCAGCAAAAAGTATTGACAATGCTGAGGATAGACACAAATTTTCATCGATGCTAGATAGACTGCAGATTGATCAACCAAGATGGAAAGAACTTACTACACTTGAAGACACATTTGATTTTGTCTCTCAAGTGGGTTATCCTGTACTTGTTAGACCCTCATATGTTCTTTCCGGAGCAGCTATGAATGTATGTTCAAATGATTCAGAACTTGAAGAGTTTCTTAAGCTGGCTGCTAATGTTTCTAAGAAACACCCAGTAGTTGTGTCGGAATTTATTCAAAACGCTAAAGAGATAGAATTTGATGCTGTGGCTCAAAATGGCGAAGTGATTGCTTATGCAGTTTCTGAACATATTGAGTTTGCAGGAGTTCATTCTGGCGATGCAACAATTCAGTTCCCTCCTCAAAAATTATACATTGAAACAGCAAGAAGGATTAAGAGAATTGCCAGGAAAATAGCCCAGGAGCTTGAGATTTCAGGGCCATTTAATATCCAATTTCTCGCTAAAGAAAATGATATTAAAGTAATTGAGTGTAATTTGAGAGCATCCCGAAGCTTTCCTTTCGTTTCAAAAGTACTTAAAATCAACTTTATTGAACTTGCGACTAGGGTGATGATTGGAGAGAAAGTAGAGGCGCCTAGTAAGAGTGCTTTTGATTTAGACTACGTAGGTATTAAAGCCTCCCAATTTTCATTCTCAAGGCTTCAAAAGGCAGATCCGGTACTTGGAGTTGATATGGCCTCTACCGGAGAGGTAGGCTGTATTGGAGATGACACAAATGAAGCAATACTTAAAGCAATGCTATCTGTAGGTTACAAACTCCCAAAAAAAGGAATACTTCTTTCCACTGGAGATGCAAAGCAAAAGGTTGAGATGCTTATGGCTTGCAAACTGCTTCTTGAAAAAGGATTTCAGCTTTATGCGACGGGCGGAACACATAAGTTTCTATTAGAAAATAATATCAAAGCAACGCTTGTATACTGGCCAAGTGAGAAAGGAATGAAACCTCAGGCGATGGATTTACTACAATCAAAAATGGTTGATTTCGTTGTTAACATTCCAAAGAATCTGACTCAAGAGGAGCTCGAAAATGGGTATAAGATTAGAAGAACAGCAACTGATCTCAACATACCTCTAATTACTAATGCAAGGCTTGCAACAGCTTTTATAAGGTCATTCTCAGCAATGTCAATAGAACAGATCCAGATAAAGAGCTGGGACGAATATAAATCATAAGTTTTAAATGGTTATATTTGTATAAATCGTACAAATATTTTTTGTTGCTATGATTCTGAATAAACAGGTGGGAGTTTACCTCAATCTTGTCCACTGCAAATTCAAGCAGTTTATGAACTCAATATTTGCAGAACATGGATTCAATCTTACTGCTGAACAGTTCCTGGTTATGGATACTCTTTGGGATGAGGGTACTATGTCCCAGCAAGAGATTGCAGATATTATTCTAAAAGATAAAAACTCAGTCACCAAACTTATTGATGCTCTTGAAAGAAAGGGACTTGTAGTTAGAGTTGTAGGAGAGAACGATCGAAGACAAAAAATGATACACCTAACAGAGAAGGCAATTGAAGTTAAGGAAGCTATTACAAAAATTGCGCTTGAGTCAACAGATAGCATCATTAAAGATATCCCTCGAGAAGAACTTGTTAACTTTGTCAAAGTCTTGAACAAGATGGCAGACAATATTGATTCACTATCTTCAGATTATGAGTAATAACTTTTTAACTCCCTCTGAAATTGTTGATTTCACTGAAGAGACTGGTGTAAAGAAGGCAGATATGCCTGTCGTTAGAACTCTTCTTCTTGCTTTTCTTGCAGGAGTTTTTATTGCGCTAGCATCTGTTGGAAGTAATATAATATCTCATAATATTGAAGATATTGGAGTTGCAAAATATTTAGCTGGGCTCATATTTCCTACAGGACTCATTTTAGTAGTTGTTGCAGGAGCGGAGTTATTCACTGGAAACAACCTAATCTCAATAGCAGCTCTAGCAGGAAGAGTTAAATGGAGTAAATATGCTTTAAATCTGATAGTTGTATGGCTGGGAAATTTGGTTGGATCAATTTTTATCGCTTACCTTATTTTTCTTTCTGGGCAATTAAACTATTCCGATGGACTACTCGGTGCATATACAATAAAAGTGGCCTCAATTAAAACTAGTCTCACTTTCACAGAGGCCTTTTCATCAGGAATACTCTGCAATCTACTAGTATGTCTAGCTGTTTGGATGTCATATGCCGCCAAAGATATTGCAGGAAAATCTTTAGTAATATTTTTTCCAATTTGGCTTTTCATTGCTTCCGGTTATGAGCACTCAGTTGCTAATATGTACTATCTTTCAGCAGGGCTATTGGCAAATAGTGACCCTGTTTTCGCTTCCCGGGCCGGAGAGATATTGGGAGTAGGAGCAGATAATCATAATAATCTCACAATAATTAACGCCTTCACAGACAATCTTCTCCCTGTTTCTCTTGGAAATTTAGTGGGAGGAGCACTTTTTATTGGTGCTTGGTATTGGTGGGCATATAAAAAAGTTTCCAGATAATCAAATGACAGACTACAAATTAAGGAACTACGCTACCGGAAGAATCTTTGAAGATACGGGTTGGCTTCTAAGTGATCCTCTTTACGACAAACCATCTTTGATAAGAAGTATTTATTCCGATAAACAACT
>JAQVRQ010000070.1 GCA_028700975.1 Bacteroidales bacterium
CGAACAGAGAAGTTAAGCCCGCTTGCGCCGATGGTACTGCTATACCAAGTGGGAGAGTAGGTAGCCGCCATCTTTTACAAAGAGTCTGATGATTATTAATATCGTCAGACTCTTTTTTTTTTATACATTTGTGTTTCCCTTAAACTAAATCATATGAATAAACTTTTATCGGCTACGACATTGTTAGTATTATTTCCATTATTTGCAATGTCACAGTCGGTTGATTACTATAGTGCCTATATGGAAAAGGCCGGAATCAACTCAGTTCTTTACAGAGGAAGCGCACCTTTCAGCTATCATTTTAGTCACGAAGGCACATATTACGCCTACGACAGCAATTTTCAAAACGGAGAGATTTTATACAACGGGAAAAAATATTCCGATGTTATGATTAATCTTAACAGCCATTTGGACGAGTTAATCCTGAAAATTCCTGAATCAATTTCAACAGTAATTGCAAACAAGAACTTTGTAACTAAATTCAGTTATGGGGGGAGAGATTTTATAAATATAAAGAATAGGGAAAATGGTTTTCCTGAATCAGGCTACTACCAGTTGCTATACGGAGTAAAAGATACTCTTCTTAAAAAAATTCGAAAAACATATGTAGAGGAGATTCCTCAACATTCGGCATCTGCAACTGTAAAAAAATTATTTGAAACAGAGACTTCCTATTTTCTCTTTTCAAATGGTAAATGGAGCAAGATTAAAAATCGCAGAGAATTGCTTAGGGGATACCCAACCATCAAAAGAAATATCATCAAATTTATAAGAGATTCCAGGCTAGATTTTGCAACAAACAAAGAAAATTCATTCGTTGAGGTTGTAAAGTATGCAGATCAAAACAAGCAATCTGAACAATGAAATACAAAATAATTCTCTTAACAATATTTTGCGCAGCATACTCAGTTGTATTGACTGCTCAGCAAAACCATATCACTCTAGTTAATGCTAACCCGGATAAAGTTATTGAAGTAGCGAGGGAGAGAATCGGAATAAAATTATATTTTCCGGCATCTGCCTACTCAGATTCAGTAAAAGTATCAATATCATCTAATGCTGATGGTTTCCTCTCAGAACTCTCATCCGAGCTAAAGAAACAGGGATACGTCGCAGAGAGAAGAGATGAGCATATATTTGTGTTAAAGGAGAGTGGCCTTATTTATACTCTACCCCAAGATTATTTTAGCAGTTTGTCAAATGAATCTGACCCCAGTACTTCAGTTTCTTTGAATTTAAATGGTGAAAGTGTTGCTATGTCTCAGAACAAAATTTACAAAGTAGGAGAGGCAACCAAAATAACCAAAGCGGGGCGAGGAGTAATAAGTGGGTATGTAAAAGATATGGATACCGGTCAGCCGCTTATAGGAATATCAGTAGCAGCAGACAATAATGGAACTTATGCTGTAACAGACGCATATGGTTTTTACAGTATCTCTCTTAACACTGGAGCGCGTAATCTTAAATTTAAAGGATATGGGTTTGAGGAGACAGATCTTATGGTTGAACTTTTTGGAGATGGTGTGCTTGACGTTCTGATGAAAGAGAGAGTTTACTCTCTGAAGGGTGTTGTTTTATCTGCAGAAAACGCGCAGAATCTAAGAAGTACCCAAATGGGACTGGAAAAGGTAAGAATTGACAGAATCAAACACGTACCGGCAGCCTTTGGAGAGGCAGATGTACTAAAGATTGTACTCACTTTACCAGGTGTAAAATCAGTTGGAGAGGCATCCGGTGGATTCAATGTCAGAGGTGGTGCAACAGATCAGAATCTGATTCTTTTTAACGACGGAACAATATTTAACCCTACTCACTTATTTGGCCTTTTCTCTGCTTTTAATGCAGATATAGTTAATGATATTGAGCTATATAAAAGCACAATACCAGCTAGATTTGGTGGCAGAATATCCTCAGTATTAGAAATTAATAGCAGAGAGGGAAATAGTAAAAAAATTACAGGATCAGCCGGGGTTGGCCTTTTAACTGGGAAATTTCATCTTGAGGGACCCATTATTAAAGATAAACTCAATTTTATCGTAGGTGCTCGGACTACCTATTCAGATTGGATTCTTGGACTTTTACCCGATAACGCCGAGTATAAAAACGGATCGGCTAAATTTCAAGATATTACTACAGGATTGAGTTACAAGATTGATAGTAAAAACACTCTGTATTTTAATGGATATTACTCAAAGGATGGATTTAGTTTTAGCAGGGATACAAGTTTTTCCTACCGGAATTTAAACGCCTCTCTTAAATGGAGAAGTATAATTAACGAGAGTCACAACCTCGTTATCTCAGGAGGATATGATCATTATAACTATAAAACTAATGATATTGGTAATCCTGTGAATGCATATAAAATGGATTTTTATATAAAACAGGGTTTTATTAGAGCAAATTTTAATTGGCTTATAAACGAGAAACACTCTCTAAACTACGGCTTAAACACTGTATTTTATCATCTTAGGCCAGGAGCCTTGGTTCCGTTTGGGGAAGAATCCTTGGTTGTGCCTAAAAATTTGCCTGTTGAGAGAGGAATCGAGACAGCTTTATATGTAGGGGATAACTGGAGTATCACAGATAAACTTTCACTTGAACTAGGGCTTAGATATTCTCTATACTCTGCTTTGGGTGAGAGAGATTACTTTAAATATTATCCTGGAGAGCCAAAGGCTGAATCAACAATAATGGATAGTGTTCACGTACCTTTTGGAAAACTTGTTAAACCATATCACGGCCCCGAGTTCAGAATATCAGCCAGATATGCATTTAACCACGACTTTTCTGTGAAAGCCGGTTTTAATAGTATGAAGCAAAACATTCATATGCTTTCAAACACTACTTCAATATCTCCGACTGATATTTGGAAATTGAGTGATGCCAATATCTCTCCACAGTCAGGATGGCAGGCAGCAGCAGGCTTTTACGGTAATCTAATGGGAGGTCGAGTGGAGTTCTCGGCAGAGGGTTATTATAAAGAGATGGACCATTATCTTGATTATAAAAGTGGTGCTGTCATTACGATGAATGAGCATATTGAAAGAGATGTTGTTGAAACCAAAGGTAGAGCATATGGAGCTGAGATTATGTTTAAAAAGCCGCTTGGAAAACTTAATGGCTGGATGGCATATACATACTCAAGAACAATGCTGAGGCAGGAAGAGGGTAATGGTGAAGCTTTAATAAACAGAGGAGATTGGTACTCGGCATCCTATGACAAACCTCACGAGCTTAAGATAATTGCAAATTATAAATTCACACAGAGATTCAGTGTCTCTCTAAATGTTGATTACTCAACAGGCAGGCCGGTTACAATACCTTTGAGTAAGTATTACTATGGTAACGGATATAGACTCTATTATTCAGATAGAAATGCATATAGAATACCTGATTATTTTAGGATGGATTTCTCAATTAATATCGAACCGAGTCACAATATAACACTACTTACTCATAGTACAATAACTATAGGTGTTTATAATATAACCGGAAGAAAAAACGCCTACTCTGTTTATTACGACTCCAATAGCGGCAGTAAAATTCAGGGTTATAAGCTATCAATATTTGGAGCTCCAATACCATACGTTACATATAATATTAAATTCTGAGCAGTTATGAAATATATAAAATTACTTATTGTTTTTGCTTCAATTTTTTCTCTGCTCAACTCGTGCGTTACACCATTTGAACCCAAAGGTTATGACGGTGCAGATGATCTTTTGGTAATTGAGGGAGATATTAATGCGGATGGAGTAACAGAGGTTATCTTGAGCAGATCACTTAAATTATCGGACAACAGTCTTAAAATTGAATATGTGAGAGGAGCCTCTGTTTGGATTGAGAGCGAAAAAGGAGATAGATACTATGCACAGCAGAATATATCGCCAACAGAAACTGTTTATAGAACATTACATAATGTACTTGACAATACTCTTCAATATAAACTATGTGTTAATCTTCCCGGTGGGAATTCTTATGAGTCTGATTTAGTACCAGTGTTAATTTCACCTCCAATTTTGGATATTGGTTTTAAGAGAGATACAGTGAAAAAGAGTGTGACGTTTCACGTTAGTACAGAAGACCCAGAAAACAGAACCAAATATTATAAATGGGCATATACAGAGGACTGGGAGTTCTCTGCGCATAACTTTGCCTTTTATGTATATAATCCCAAAACCAATAGAATTGATGACCTACCATATGAAGACAATACATTCTTTTGTTGGAATAAAGGAAAATCAAAATCAATATTGATTGCTAGTACCAGCCATTTATCACAGGATAAAGTTCATCAAATGCCACTAGTCTCGATGGGGAAAACTGATGATAGAATTTCTATACTATACTCAATTGAGGTTAAGCAAAGCGCAATTACACGCGAGGCTTATCTTTACTGGGAAAATATTAGAAAAAATTCAGACAAAGTGGGTGGGATTTTTTCACCCCAACCAAGTGAAATATTTGGAAACATTAAGTGTTTAAATGACCCATCTGAAGTTGTACTAGGGTATATCAGTGCAGTGCATAATTCGTCGATGAGATTTTTTGCTACTCACGATGAGATGGATACTTATTCAAGTTTTCATAACTGTGAGTTTATTACACCAGAAACAGCTGAGCCGCCAAGAGACTGGCTCTCTATGTATCAGGATGGATATCTTGTTATTTCAAATGACCCTATGACAAGAGAGAGTATCTGGTCAAGGGCTGGCTGTGTTGATTGTCGTTTAAAAGGAACAAAAAATAAACCCTCATTTTGGCCAAATGACCATAAATAAACTAACTATGAAAAGAGTATTATTAAGTATATTATTTTGTGCGTTTATATCTATATCACTCTCTGCTCGTAGTCCAAGAGAGAGGGTATTCATAAGTACAGATAAGGATGTTTATGTAGCAGGAGAGAAGGTTTGGATTTCTGGGTTCTGCTTTAAACTAGACAATGGTGAGATGGCTCTTTCTGATATAAGCTCATTATTATACATTGAGATATACGCAGATGCTAAACCTGTCTCAGCTATTAAGATGGGTTTGGAAAACGGACGTGGATCTGCGTGGGCAGATCTTCCCTTAAATCTCGCAACGGGTAATTACAAGATTATTGCCTATACTTCATATATGCGGAACGAGAAGCCTATTCCGTATTTTGAAAAGAGTATATCAATATACAATACATTATCAACAGAGAGACTCCCAGGTGTGAAAATTGAGAGCTTGGAAGCTATTAGTAAAGCCGATAATTATTCTGTCGCAATAGCCAATAATGAACATATTGAGATTCAGCTGCCCCTTCAGGGTAAGTTAAGTAAAGAGACTGATTTCGAATGGAGTATCTCTAACAAGCTAAACAAAAATATATCAGCAAGCATATCTATTTATAGAAAAGACTCAATCCCTATATATAACAATATGCGTATAGATAATTTTATTAAAGGTGGTATCAAAGCAATTGACGGAGATTTCTCCGGAGACTATATTCCGGAGTATGAGGGTGAGATTATAAAGGGGAGAGTAACTCCTGCTAATGGAGGGGATGTGTCTAAATTGTCTGGGAATGATGTTTTTATCTCGTTTCCTGGTGGTGATGGGGAGTTTTATACTTCAATAACAAATGAAAACGGAGAGGTTCTCTTTTTTACGAATAATTTTTATGGGGATAGAGAGTGTGTATTAGAGGTTGTTCCTAGAGACACCTCATCTAAGTTCATAGTTGAACTATTTGATCCATTTATACACCCGGAAGTAAATCCTTCAAGTCAACTTACTCTTTTTCCATCACTGGCGACTCATTTAGAGGAGAGGAGTATGAGTATGCAGTTGATGAAAAGATTTGGTGCCGATACTTTGTTCCAAACCAAATTGCCTTTACACAATCCTCTTTTTGGGAGCAAGAAGAGAGTCTATCGTCTTGATGACTATACAAGATTCCCAGTTATGGAAGAGGTTTTAATTGAGTATGTAGCAGAACTCAGGTATCGTAAGAATGAGAATAATGCTCAGATTCTTGTCAGATGGGATAAAGATCTTAACACAGTTGAGTATTCAAGAGAACATACTCTGGTGTTACTGGACGGAGTTCCCGTTTTCAATCACTCTAAGATACTGGAGTACGACCCACTCAAGGTGGAAAGCCTTTCAATATATGGATCAAGGTTTTACACAGGCCATTTAAGTTTTACAGGCATTGCTTCGTTTAAAACCTATTCCGGGAATTATCAGGGTTTAACTTTTGATAAAAGTGTTAGAATTGTAGATATTGAAGGTGCTAAACCAATTTCCAGATTAACAGGAGAGGAATTTAAAGATGGACAATATCCAGATTTTAGACATACTCTTCTTTGGGAGCCTCTTTCTACAATTTCTGCCCTGGGTATCAGTAAATTCTATTTAAAGACTCCCTCTGTCACGGGGCAATATGTTGTAGTTTTACAGGGCGTAACTGATGGAGGGGAGCCTGTATATTTTGAGCAAGAATTTTCTGTAGAATAATTTTAATTGTCATAAGTTGGCAAAATACTGCTGTTTCTTTGTCTTAACATTGAAACGAAAAAGCTATGAAAGCCATTATTAAGACAGATGAAATAATCATCAATGCTTGTAAATGCGGAAATATTGCCGTTGTCGCCTCACTTGCGGAAGGAAACTCAATTTTGAACGAAATTGAGCAAAGAGGAGTCTCTCCACTTATAGTTGCAGCATATCACGGACAAATCGGAATTGTCAGGTATATTTTGCAACACGATTGTTATATTATTGATCCAGAAATACTTGCTAGATCAGCCTCGGTGGCAAAGGAAACGGGCAATGAGAAAATTAGAAGTATTTTAACCATTTATTATATCAAATACTGCAGATACTCAGCGTAATAGGCCTTAAGATGAATTATTTTAAGAAAATATTTCAAGAAAATTTGTTTCTTTAAAAATCTTGCCTACCTTTGCACTCCCCAAACGGGAAACAGGGACTACAACGTCCCGTTTTTTATCGGGAAGTTCATTGAAATTTTGGAAGACAAGTACAATTTAAAGTAGTACGATAAATAGAGTAGAGCGTTAATTCTTTATAAGAATAAATGATAAATCAACAGTAGCAGGGAAAGCTTAGCATTATAAAAATTTTTACAATGAAGAGTTTGATCCTGGCTCAGGATGAACGCTAGCGGCAGGCTTAACACATGCAAGTCGAGGGGCATCACGAGTAGCAATACTTGGTGGCGACCGGCGCAAGGG
>JAQVRQ010000020.1:0-23301 GCA_028700975.1 Bacteroidales bacterium
GGGAAAGCCTCCTTCGCTTTTTTGATGACTTTAAGAACATTTACCGAATGTCCGTGTGCTGTGTCTATTACTACTGCATCAGTGCCAACCGATACAAGCTTTTCAATTTTTAAAAGAGTGTCGGAACCAACCCCTACAGCTGCAGCTACAAGTAGCCTACCTTTTTCGTCTTTGCTTGCCTGAGGATTATCCTTTATTTTTGTAATATCCTTGTATGTAAGAAGCCCAATTAACTTTCCGTCATTATCAACAACAGGCAGTTTTTCAATTTTATACTTTTTAAGAATTGCTGAAGCCTGTTGCAAATCTGTCCCTTTTGGAGCAGTAATGAGATTCTCCTTGGTCATTATCTCCTCGATAGGAGTTTTGAGGTTATCTATAAACCTCAGATCTCTGTTTGTAACGATGCCAATTAATGTGCGGGTTTCGTCAATTACAGGTATTCCTCCAATTCCATTTTCTTTCATAATTTGAAGAGCTCCACCAACGGTGGAATCTTTAAAAATGGTGATTGGGTCATATATCATTCCATTCTCAGCTCTCTTCACCTTTCTGACGTGCTCCATCTGTGCCTCAATTGGCATATTTTTGTGGATTACGCCAATTCCGCCCTCTCTGGCAATTTCAATTGCCAGTGAAGCTTCAGTAACTGTGTCCATTGCGGCAGAAACTATAGGTGCGCTAATTTTAATATTTCTGGAAAACATAGTTGTAAGATCTACCTCTCTTGGCAGAACTTCGCTCCTTGCCGGTACGAGAAGAACGTCGTCAAAAGTGAGCCCTTCGGGAATAAATCTGTTTGCTAGTGATTGCATGGCTGATGTTGTTATAATCAGCAAAGATATACAAAAAATGGTTATATTAGGGGTCAAACTAATTGGTTATGAAAAACAGAATAGTACTATTAATTGTGGTGTCCGTTGCATTGCTGGCATCGTGCACAAACATTCGTGAAAAAACAGAAGCTATGGAGGTGTTTAATATCAATACTGAAGTGGCCGAGAGTGCCATTAAAAGAATTTTGGAAGAAAATTCAGTAACAGACACTATCGCTCTTTATGCAGGTGTTAATCAAGTAGCTCAGCAATGGAAAATGAAGAATGGAACAGCTGATGAGTTTGTTGAATTTTGTTCTTCAAACTATGCATCAACACCTGAACTTAGAAGGGAGCTGTTTAATAAGCTTTCGGTTGCCTTTGAGACAATATGGGGGGGGTATAATAAAATGCACGTTGAGCTTAAAAAGCCTATGCATCTAGATGGTGATCCTTTAACTCAAGCAGATTATATCTTTGGTGCCTATGATCCTTCAAGCCACCTTTCGGAGGATTTATACAATAATAAAATTGCTTTTATGACTATTCTCAATTTCCCTTTTTATACACTCAAAGAGAAAGAGGAGAGAGGTGATAGCTGGAGCAGATTGGAGTGGGCATACGCAAGACTTGGAGATATATTTACTCCGGATCCGCCTGCTAAAGTGAAGCAAATGGTTGCCGATGCAGAGGCTACTGCAGAAGGTTATATTGCAGATTACAATATAATGATGGGACATCTGCTTGCTGAAGATGGAAGGAAATTGTTTCCAGAGGAGATGGTTCTTCTAAGTCATTGGAATCTGCGTGACGAGATTAAATCAAATTACGCAAATGTTCCAAACAATCTTGAGAAGCAAAGGATGATACTAAAAGTAATGCTGCATATCGTTGAACAGACTATTCCAAAAAATGTTATCAATAACAGCAGCTATGACTGGAAACCGTACTCAAATACAATTATTGTTGACGGAAAAGAGAGTGAGACAACACCAGAGGGTGCCAGACGATACGAGGTTCTTCTAAATCAATTTCGTGCTCAGCAAGAGGTGGATAAATACTCTTTTGCTTATCCGGATGCTATAAGCAGAGCTTTTGACGGGGCAATGCAGATTAGGGTTGAGGATATTGAGCAGATGTTTACAGAGTATGTTAGTTCGCCAAAAGTTGCTAAGGTAGCAGAGATGATTAGTAAAAGATTGGGCAGAGAGCTTGAGCCTTTTGACATATGGTATGATGGATTTAAGTCAAGAAGCTCAATTTCCGAAGAGGCTTTATCTGCCAAAACAAAGTCGCTATACCCCGATGCACAAGCGTTTGATAAGGCAATTCCAATGATGCTTAGGAGATTCGGTTTCCCTGCGGAGAAGGCTGAGGAGCTTGGTGGAGCTATTGTTGTTGAGGCTGCCAGAGGATCTGGACACGCTTGGGGAGCCTCCTCTAGGGAGGATATGGCCAGATTAAGGACTAGACTCTCAAAAGGTGGGATGGATTATAAGGGTTTTAATATTGCAGTACACGAACTGGGTCATAATGTTGAACAAACTATAAGTTTAAGGGATGTAGACTATTATCTACTTAATGGAGTACCTAACACTGCTTTTACAGAGGCAAATGCATTTGTGTTCCAGAAAAGAGATCTTCAGCTTCTTGGTTATTCTAATTCAGATCCGGAACAGGCTAAGATGACTGAACTGGATATCTTCTGGGGCTCTTATGAGATAATGGGAGTTGCACTGGTGGATATTAACGTTTGGAGATGGATGTACGCTAATCCTGATGCAGATGCTAATATGCTTAAAGAGGCTGTTATAAACATCGCTAAAGATATCTGGAATAAATACTACAAACCGGTGCTTGGTGGCGAGGACTTGCCTCTGTTAGCGATATACTCTCATATGATCAATACGCCACTTTATCTGGCAAATTATCCTCTGGGACATATAATTGAATACCAGCTTGAAAAATTCTATCAGGGAAAGGATTGGGCCAAAGAGGTAATGAGAATATATTCTATAGGAAGCGTGGCCCCTCAAAAATGGATGATGGAGGCAGTTGGTGAGAAAATATCAACAAGACCAATGCTGGAAGATTAGTTTTGATTATGGATTGTAGCGACGGGACTGCCAAGTGTCCCGTTCGCTTAATCTAATTTCCATAAGACGAAGAAGCTCTGTATATCTAATGGTTCCCCAGGGCATATGGTTTAGAAATCTGGGCGGAACCTCTCCGGCAAACCGCTCAATATGGAGTTCCGGCTTTAGGAGTTCAAGGAAGTCGATGAAGAAATCTATATACTCCTCCATAGTAAATTGAACAAAGTCTTCCGGACGTTCTGCAAACTCCCTCTCCATATATGTTCCTTTCACAATTTGGAGTTGATGGAATTTTACAGAATTGACAGCCATTTTATTTATTTCCGCGGCCATTGACATCATCTCCTCCTTTGACTCCCCCGGAAGGCCAAAGATAAAGTGGGCTCCTTGATCAATGCCCCTTTGGGCTGTTTTCTCAATAGCACTTATAGTTGTTGCGTAGTCGTGTCCTCTGTTAATCCTTTTAAGAGTTTTGTCGTATATTGTCTCTACTCCATATTCAATAATAACTATTTTCTCTTTAGCCAGCTCAGCTAGCCAGTTAAGCTTCTCTTCATCTATACAGTCTGGTCTTGTACCCAGTACAATACCCCTAACTTCTGGATGGGAGAGCGCATCCATATACCTTTTCTGTAATATCTCCAGGGGAGCATAAGTATTAGAGTAGGGTTGAAAATATGCAAGGTATCCGGCTGCTCTTCTATATCTTTTTTTGTGAAAGGTAATGCCCTCTTCAATTTGTTGAATGATGGGTTTGTTGGGTGTTGAGTATGAAGGGTGAAAGGCGTCGTTATCACAGTAAGTGCATCCTCCAATACCCACAGATCCGTCCCTGTTTGGGCAGCTAAAACCTGCGTCTACAACAATTTTTTGCAGTCTAGTCCCGTACTTTTCTCTGGAAAAGCCCACAAAAGAGTTATAACGTCTTTCATCACTAAATTGAGGCTTGGAATTTTTCACCTACATTCTGATTTTTATTATAGCCTTTTTCAAAAATCCGCTTCCAATTAGGGGGGCGTGAGCATCGTGAGGAAACAATACGGCCAGATTCATCTCTCCTAAGTTTATGAAGTTCTCTGGAACCTCATCAAGATAGGCAACATCGCTTTTCTCGTCGTAAGGGATATTGTCTCCCTGGCATCTGCTTCTGTCTTTCACCCCAATAGTCTCTGTACCGCTGAGAACAAGATGGATATCGATGTAAGTATCGTGAACTTCTAGTTTGGGAATCTCATTTTCAATGCACTCTCCTTCCCAGATTTTGCAATATATATCCTTGCCATCTATCTCGTAATCACCGGGTTTCATTGACAAGAGATCTGTTCTGCCAATATATCTAAAGGCCTTTTCAAAGAGAGGATGAAAAGAGATATATCTTTCAAATCCTTTAAGTGAATCTACTATCATTCTTCCTAATATTTTGCGCAAATATAATATCTTTGTAAGGATTAACTAACCCCTTACTATTATGATTTTCTCTAATAAGCATATTGTGAGATTTTTATCGGTTGTCTTGTTTGTATTATTCTTTTCGTATAATGCAATGGCAACTTATGATGGAAAAAGAGAGTGGAGAGCTATATGGATTGCAACAGTAAATAATATAGATTGGCCTTCATCACCAACTCTTTCATCTGAACAACAGCAAAAAGAGCTTATTCAGTTGCTTGATCTGTATAAAGGTTTGAATTTTAACGCAGTAGTTCTCCAGGTGAGACCTGCGGCTGATGCTTTCTACAAACCAGGTCTTGAGCCGTGGTCTATTTATCTTACCGGTGATCAGAAAAAGGCTCCTGAGCCCTTTTACGATCCTCTTGCATTTGCTATTCAAGAGGCTCACAAAAGAGGTATGGAGTTGCACGCCTGGTTAAATCCATATAGAGTAAGCCAAAATGTTGATAACCTAAAGGATATCTCTCCGGATCATATCTACAGAAAGAAACCATATCTTTTTGTAAAGCACGGAAGAAGGCTCTATTTTGATCCGGCCTATCCGGAAACCAGAGAGTTTCTGACTAAAGTGATAAAAGATCTGGTAACAAGATATGACCTGGATGGTGTACACTTTGACGATTATTTTTACCCAAATAATGATTTCTCTGATGAATCCTCTTTTGCAATACACAATAGAGGCTATAAAAGAGAGGATAAGATGGCGTGGAGGAGAGAGAATGTGGATATGGTGGTAAAAATGCTTAGGGATACGATTAAATCTGTTAAACCATTTGTCAAATTTGGAATTAGTCCTTATGCAGTTTGGAGAAACAAGGCTGAAGATCCAAGGGGATCTGATACAAGAAGTTTTGGCTATACTAACTACGACCACCTTCACGCAGATATTTTAAAATGGATGGAGGCGGGATGGATGGATTATATTCTCCCACAACTCTATTTTAATATTGGATATCCTGCGGCCGATTTCAAAGTACTTGCTGAATGGTGGCGGGATTATTCTGCCGGGACACCTGTATATGGAGGACTCGGTACATATAAATTGGATCCTGCCTCTAAAGTTGATGCCTGGAGAAGTGCGGAAGAGATAAGGAGACAGGCCGAGATGCTAAGAGGGATATCGGCTTATCAGGGAGTATGCTACTTTAGCGCAAAGGATATGAAGAGAAACACTTTAGGGATTAATAAGATTCTTTCTTCTCTCTACCCTAATCCTTCAATAGCCTCTCCTCTTAAGGGATTTGAGACTACTCCTCCAGATTCACCTTCTGTTGCTCAAATTGTAAACAAGGAGGGTAAAAATTTCTTTTCCTGGAGTGGAGATCCGCTTCCGGAGGGAGATGCTCCATTGATGGATTGCAATTCTGAAAGGGCCTATTACTATCTTATATATAAATTCAAAAAGGGGTCTAACCCTGATTTTGAAGATGGATCTGCGATTGTTGCTCTAACGGGTGAAACCTCATTGGTATTGTCTCAAGATTCAGAGTTTGATTACTATATTTCTGCTTTAGACAGACTTTTCAATGAGAGCAAAGCAATTAAATTCAGAAAAAAATAAATTAATAACATATAAAACCCCATCAGATGAAAAAATTATTGTTGACCTTCTCGGCAGCAGCGCTCTTATTCAGCTGCTCTGTAGAGAGTAAAAAAGAGAAAACAGAGAGTCAGTTCTCTGATATTTTCGCAAAAGTTAAGGAGGAGTTTGCACCTGATAGAAGAGCTAAGACATTTGAGGCTAAACTTGATGTTTCTGAAAAGGGAGAAACAATTGTTCTTAGAGGTTCAACAACTGAACCAGAGGCAAGAGCAACTCTTGTAACCAAGTTAACAGAGGCTGGGATTGATGTTCTGGATAGTATGATTAATCTTCCTCACCCTGCTCTTGGAGATAAAATTTATGGAGTAACAAATCAATCGGTAATAAACTTCAGGTACTCCCCTAGTTATTCGAGTGAATCAGCTACTCAAACCGTTATGGGTGCGCCACTTCAAATTCTTGAAAAAAGAGGAGGGTGGACAAGAGCTATCACTCCTGAGGGTTATATAGCTTGGGTTTCATCGGGTAGTATTGCGTATATGAATTTGGAGCAATTCAATGATTGGAGAGCAGCAAAGAAGGTAATAATAACCTCTCACTACACATTGTATCGTGCAGGTGCATCCGAGAGATCAGATGTTGTAGCAGATGGTGTAATGGGCAATATTGTTAAGTTTATTGCAACAGCGGGACCATATGTGAAAGTTGAGCTTCCGGATGGAAGAGTTGCCTTTGTTTTAACCTCTCACACTGCAGATTTCTCAAGATGGTTATCTTCAAGAAACCCCTCTCCAGAGAATATTTTAACAACGGCAAGAGAATTTGTAGGATTCCCTTATATGTGGGGCGGTACTTCGATAAAAGCAATGGATTGTTCTGGCTTTACCAAAACAGTATATTTCTTAAATGGAGTAATTCTTGAAAGGGATGCTTCACAACAAGCAAAAACAGGTGAGGATGTTGAACTAACCGATGATTTTGGAAACTTAAAGGCAGGCGATTTGCTCTTCTTTGGATCTAAAGCAACTGAAAACAGGTCTGAACGAATTACTCACGTTGGAATCTATATGGCTAATGGTGAGTTTATTCACGCTGCAACTTCTGTGAGAATCAACTCACTTCTTCCTGATGCAGCTAACTATTATGAGGGATCAACCAGACTGGTTAGAGCGAGGAGAATTCTTACTATGATTGACAAGGATCCGGATATTATATCTGTATCAAAACACCCTTGGTACGTAGCAAATTAATAAGCATAAAAAATAATCTTGTAATGACACTTACATCAAGAAGAAATTTCATAAAAAGCGCAGGATTGCTTACAGCTGCAACAGCTCTTGTCAATCCATTTGACCTTTTTGCACAGACAAAGAGAAGATCGGCATTAAAGGGTGGCAGCAAAAAAATGGTCCTCTCATTTAGGCCGTATGACGCTCAAATGAGACACGTTTTTACAATTGCAAACTCGTCAAGAACCACAACTCCAATCGTTCTTACAGAAATTGAATGGGATGGTATGGTTGGATATGGAGAGGCAGCAATGCCCCCTTATTTGGGAGAGACTCAAAATTCTGTTATGGACTTTTTGAAAAAAGTTGATCTTTCAAAGTTTAGCTCTCCTTTCCAGATTCAGGATATTATGGCATATGTTGACTCTTTGTCAATAAATAATACAGCTGCAAAAGCTGCCGTTGATATCGCTCTGCACGATCTTGTAGGTAAGATTATGGAGCAACCTTGGTGGAAAATTTGGGGTTTTAATCCAGAGACTACACCTAATACATCCTTTACAGTGGGTTTGGACACTGAAGAGGTTGTGGTAGAGAAGACAAAAGAGGCTGCACCATACAAAGTGATTAAAGTAAAATTGGGAAGGGACGAGAAGACAGATAAGATGATGGTCAATACAATTAGATCTGTTACAGATACAATTATTTGTGTTGATGCAAATCAGGGCTGGAAGGATAAGCATTATGCACTTGATATGATTCACTGGCTAAATGAGAGAAATGTGAATATGATAGAGCAACCTATGCCTAAATTGTTACTTGATGAATCTGCTTGGGTAACTGAGAATAGTCCGCTTCCTGTTATAGCAGACGAGGCCTGCCAAAGACTAACTGATATCCCTAAACTTAAGGGTGCATATCACGGTATTAATATAAAATTGATGAAATGTACCGGTATGAGAGAGGCCAGAGAGATGATATCTCTTGCTAAAGCACTTCATATGAGGTTGATGATTGGTTGTATGACAGAAACATCTTGTGCCATTTCTGCAGCTGCTCAACTTGCTCCAGAGACAGAGTGGGCAGATCTTGACGGAAACCTGCTTATTTCAAATGATGTTTTCAAGGGTATGCTTATAGTTGATGGCAAGATAACACTCAATGAATTACCGGGTATAGGTATTGCAAAACTATAGTTTGAATTATTTTGCTACCTTTGCGAAAATCTTAATGAAAATATGGCAAGTATAAGAACAATTAAAAAGGATATAGATTTTCTGGTAAGCGAGGTTATCTCGGATTGCTGGGTATTTATGTATATCAATCCTGAAGAGAAGACCGAGGAGGCTGTTGCAATAATCAACGACGCTGTAACTCTTAGAAATGAGCTATTTGAAAGAGTGAATAGTCGTGAGATTGAAAATGCAAAAAAGCATTTTAAAGCTGTTAGCCAGGATCTTCTAAAAGGAGTTGATACTCTATTTCTTAGAATAAGCGACCTTACCAAGTAAGATAGTTTCTTGATAAAAATTTCAAAAAAGGGGATGACTAAATTGATTAATTTGTCCCCTTTTTTGTTTGTTCACCTAAGAGTATCATTATTTGAGGCCTCTCTTTCCGGAGCATCTTGTTAAGCTCCCTCTCCCTTCCATCACATAGGGAGTTAAGCATATTGTGAAATTGGGGTCCGTGATTTCTGTGTTTCAGGTGACAGAGTTCGTGTATTATTACAAAGTCTGCCAATTCAGGAGTTAACCTCATCAGATGGATATTTAAACTTATATTACCTGATTTTGAGCAACTACCCCAGTTTGTTCTGTTGTTTCTTACTGTCACTTTTCCAGGATTAAATCCGAGTGTTTCCGCTAAAATTCTCACTCTTTCAGGAAGATAAATTTTGGCCTCTTTTCTAATTTCTGAGATTATCTCGTCATTATAATTGTTTTCAGAGAGATTTTCAACAACTATTTTTTTGGTAATCAGTTTTAAAGGACTTTCTGTGCCAATTCTAATTGCCTCATCTCTGGTTTTTCTACTCTGTTTTTTGATGGTCTCTGAAATCCACTCTCTCTTCTCTTCAATAAATTTCAATGCTCTCGAATAACTCACTAGCCAGGGAATGGTAACAGTTATCCCCTTTAAAGGGTGAACAGCAATTTTTACACGACTGGAGAGCTTTACTCTTTTTATGCGGATCTCTCCAAACTGAGGGTGATTGTATATTTTTACCATTATTCAAGGATAAAGATTGTAACGTTTTCACCTTTTTGAATTTGACTTGTGCCTATTGGTATTGATGCAACTGCATTTGCATCTCCCATTGCGAGAATGTGTGCAGAACCATTGTACGAAAGAGGTTCGAACTCCCCCGATTCAGTTATTTTACCGGGTATAAAAGAGAGTCTTGATGAATTTTTTCTTTTAAAATCTAGTGAGATAGGGATTTTTGTCCAAATTGCTTTTGACTTAGATTCCATAGAGGAGTATATCCACTCCTTCACAAGAAGTTGGAACTGGAGAAGTGAGGAGACGGGGTTTCCTGGTAGAGCAAATACTACTTTTGATATATTATCCTTCTCTTTAAGGATTGCAAAAGTACTCGGTTTTCCCGGCTGTACAGCAACTTTGTTAAAGAGAATTTTAAATCCTAGCTCTTCTAATGTTTCGGGGACATAATCAAAGTCACCCATTGAGACTCCTCCGGTAATTATTAAGATGTCATTGCTTTTAATGCCATCTAATATTGAACTCTTGACCGACTCTTTAATATCTTTCGCAATCCCTAAATAACTAGCATATACACCTGATGCAATCGCTTGAGCGTATATCTGCCACCCGTTTGAATTTCTTATCTGAACCTTACCCGGGGAGACTTGAGGCTCTACAATTTCATCTCCGGTAGAGAGTATCCCCATTTTTATTTTTTTGTAAACAAGAGGATTCGGGACTCCCATAGAGGCAAGAATTGCAATATGAGGAGCTCCTATTAGCGTTCCGGATGCAATTGCCACATCTCCCTCTGCCATATCTTCTCCCATTCTACAGATATTATCCCTGGTTGTTACTCCTTTGTAATACATATAATTACCATCAACAGTACAATCCTCAACCATTACGATAGTATCTGCACCTATTGGTAGCATTGCTCCTGTCATAATTCGTGAACACTCACCTTTTTTTAGACAAATTTTTGGCTCATAACCTGCCGGTATAGTCTCTACTATCTCCAGCTTTGCGTCTAAACTCTCCGCTTTGCAAGCAAATCCGTCAACAGCTGATTTATTAAAAGGAGGAGTATCTCGGTCTGCAAAGATTGTCTCTGCAAGAGATCTTCCTAGGGCCAAAGATAGCGGCACTCTTTCTGTTCCGGGGTTAATGGTGTTGGCTTTAACTATATCAAGTGCTTCAGAAAATTGTATCATTTTGTTGTTGTTTGAACTACAAAATTAGGAAAATAGTTGCCCCTTGGGAAAATATGTTTATCTTTGCAACCCAATTTTGGGGAAACAAATTTCATCAATTGCTTAAAAATGGCGAATTATTTAACATCGGACAAAAAGCAAGAGATTTTCGGACAATACGGAAAGTCTAATGCAGATACCGGCTCAGCAGAGAGCCAGGTAGCTTTATTTTCCTACCGTATCGCTCACCTTACAAACCACCTTAAACAAAATAAGAAGGACTACTCTACACAGCGTTCTCTTCTTAAGATGGTAGGTAAAAGACGTCGTCTTCTGGATTATTTGAAGGCTACTGACATTGAGAGATACAGAAACATTGTGAAGGCTCTAAACCTTCGTAAGTAAAAAAATAAGGCAAAAAACAGAAAGGGTGTCCGTTGGGCACCCTTTTGTTTGTATATTTGCCAACTAAATATGCGTTTGTTGTCTCTTTAAGCAACCCGGGGCAACAATCGTAGCTGTACAAAGTAATAATAGACTCTCAAAGGGAGAGCCGGGTTGCAGAGAATTTATATGAATATTATCAAGAAAACCATCCAGTTGAGTGATGGAAGAGAGATTGAAATTGAAACCGGCAAATTAGCCAAGCAGGCCGATGGTTCTGTTGTGGTTAAAATGGGTAAGACTATGTTGCTGGCTACAGTTACCTGCGCAAAAGATGCAAGGGAAGATGTAGATTTTATGCCTTTGTCTGTAGAGTACAAAGAGAAGTATGCATCTGCGGGAAGGTATCCCGGAGGATTTTTAAAGAGAGAGGGTCGTCCAAACGATTCTGAAATTTTAGTGTCTAGGCTTATTGACCGTGCACTCAGACCACTTTTCCCGGACGATTTTCACGCTGAAGTTTTTGTTACTGTAAACCTTATATCGGCAGAAAAAGAGATTATGCCGGACGCCCTTGCGGGACTTGCTGCATCAGCAGCTCTTGCTGTTAGTGATATTCCATTTAATGGACCTATTTCAGAGGTAAGAGTTGCCCGTATTGATGGTAAATTTGTTGTTAATCCTTCCTTTACTGAGCTGAAAACAGCTGATATTGATATAATGGTTGCTGCAACCATAGATAATATTATGATGGTAGAGGGCGAGATGAAGGAGGTAGCAGAGGCAGATATGCTGGAAGCTATAAAATTTGCTCACGAAGAGATAAAGATACAATGTCAGGTTCAGTTAGAGCTGATGAAAGAGGCAGGAAAAGAGCAGAAGAGGGTTTACTGCCACGAAACACAGGATGAGGAGCTTCGTAAATCTGTTTGGGAGTTTTGCTATGATAAGTGTTATAAGATAGCAACTACTCCTAGTGCAAAGCAGGAGCGGACAGATGCATTTGAGGCCCTTAAAGCCGAATTTATCGCAACTCTTTCAGAGGAGGATGCCGACTCTAAAAAAGGAATGATCAGCAGATACTACCACGATGTTGAGAAAGAGGCGATGAGGAAGATGATTCTTGATGAAGGTGTGCGACTTGACGGAAGGGGAACAAAAGATATCAGACCAATATGGTGTGAAGTTGATTATCTTCCTGCAACTCACGGATCGGCTATTTTTACGAGAGGAGAGACTCAGTCTCTTACTACTGTAACACTGGGTACAAGACTTGATATGAAGTCTATTGATGAAGTTCTTGTGGAGGGTTCAGAGCAATTTGTTCTTCATTATAACTTTCCACCATTCTCTACCGGAGATGCAAAACCATACAGAGGAACAGGAAGGAGAGAGATAGGTCACGGAAACCTTGCTCTAAGAGCATTGAAATTTGTTGTTCCTTTAGGCGAAGAGAATCCTTATGCCGTAAGAGTTGTTTCTGACATTCTAGAATCTAACGGATCTTCTTCAATGGCTACAGTTTGTGCAGGTACACTTGCACTGATGGACGCTGGTATTAAGATTAAAAAACCTGTATCAGGGATTGCTATGGGTCTTATCAAGGATTCTAAGTCTGATAAATTTGCAGTCTTGTCAGATATATTAGGTGATGAAGATCACCTAGGGGATATGGACTTTAAGGTTACAGGTACCAAGGATGGTATTACTGCAACTCAGATGGATATAAAAGTTGATGGTCTTTCATATGAAATCCTTGAGCAGGCTCTTGAACAGGCTCGCCAGGGACGTCTACATATAATGGGAGAGATGATGAAGACGCTTAGCGAACCAAGAGAGGAGCTTAAGCCTCACGTTCCTAGAATTGTCCAAATTGTTATTCCGGGTGACTTCATTGGCGCCGTAATTGGAACTGGTGGAAAGGTTATTCAAGAGATTCAGAAGACAACAGGTACAACAATTACAATAACTGAAAAAGATGGTACTGGCGTCGTTGATATCTTTGGAGACAACCAGGAGGCTATGGATAAAGCTCTTAGCTGGATTAAAGATATAACAACAGTTCCAGAGGCCGGTCTGGTTTACACAGGAAAGGTTGTTTCAATTCTTGAATTTGGAGCTTTCGTTCAGATTCTTCCAGGTAAAGAGGGATTGCTTCACATATCTGAATTGGACTGGAAGAAGGTAGAGAAGGTTGAGGATGTACTCAATATAGGTGATACTGTAGATGTAAAACTTCTTGAGATTGACTCAAAGAGTGGTAAGATGAGATTGTCTCGTAAAGCCCTTATTGAGAAACCTGAAGGATATGTTGAACCGGAACGCAAACCTCGTCCAGAGGGTGGCAGACCACAACGTCCACAAGGGAGATCAGGAGATAGGAATTCTTTTAGAAGGTAGTCCTACTTTCAATTTTCAAGATGAGCCGTGTAGTTATACACGGCTCTTTTTTTGTGTTAAAAACACAATATATTGAAACAAAAATTGAGTAGTTAAGATATAAATGATAGTAAACAGATATCAAATACTTTCATATTGATAGTAAAATATTAAAAAATACTAATTATACCCCTTTTAGATCTCTCTAATAACAATATTTAATAGGCAAATGATAAAAAGTTACAATTTTTTGCATTCGGTTCATTTTTTTTATAATTTTGAACGAAACCTTAATTCAAATTACTTTAATCTATGAAGAAATCGATCTTGATTGTCTTGTCGATATTACTAGTTAATATCGGTTGGGCCCAGATGAGAGTTACCGGTACGGTCACCTCATCCGATGACGGTTCTCCGGTTCCGTATGCTACAATCCTTGTAAAGGGTGTTAGAGGAGTCGGTGCCAACACAGATCTGGATGGCAAGTACACACTTACTAATGTGCCGGCAGATGCAGTTCTCATTTTTAGTTATATTGGCTATACCACGCAAGAGGTCTCTGTTGCAGGTAGAAGTGTTATTGATGTAATACTTGCTCCTGACGCTCTTGCGCTTGATGAAGTTATGGTAGTTGCCTATGGTACAGCAACAAAAGGTACATTTACAGGTGCCGCCAGCGTTGTTAAGAGTGAGGCGATACGAGACGTGCCAACCCTCTCTTTTGAGAATGCAATGAATGGTAAGGTTGCCGGTATGCAAATTACCACAACATCCGGACAAGCCGGAGCGACATCTTCAATACGTGTAAGAGGTATTGGTTCAATGAATGCATCAAATGAACCTCTTTATGTTGTTGATGGAGTTCCTGTAGTATCCGGTAACGTTACCCAAATGGGTATCTATACAACAAACAATGTGATGAGTACTATCAATCCTTCTGATATTGAGTCCATCACAGTTCTTAAAGATGCCGCTGCTTCTGCTCTTTACGGATCAAGAGCCGCAAATGGTGTGATTCTAATTACTACTAAACGAGGAAAACTTGGTAAAACTTCGGTAAACTTTAAAGCATCTGTTGGTATAACACCAACTTTTGCAACAGATAACTTTGAAGCAGCAACTACCGAGCAACAGGTAGAGATGTATTACGAAAACTTCTGGAATGCAGATGTTTACTATCGTGGAAGAACAGATGCAGTAGCAAGCACAAATGCCCTTGCTCAATTGAATAAAAGATTCAATAAGCACGGGTATATATTTACTGCGCCGGATAATACTGTAAATAGTCTTACAATTTCAGGTGATCGTGCAGGACAATATTTTAACTGGGACGATGTTTTATTCCGCACAGCTGTTTATCAGTCATATGATCTATCAATAAGCGGTGCAACAGATGCATCTAACTATTACACCTCTTTATCTTATACCAAAAATCTTGGTAGAAGTACTGTTAACGAGTATGATCGTATTACCGGTCGTGTTAACTTAACTCAAAAGGTTGGTAAATTTGTTGAATTTGCAACAAATATCAATATTGCAAGAAGCAATATGGAGGGATTTAATGACACGAGGGCAACAGGTAGCAACTACTTTATGCAGTCTAGAAACCTATTGTGGGGTTTATACTGGCCTACAGATTATAATACAGGAGACCCTTGGACAGCAAGATATGGTAGTTATGCATATAACCCGGTTTATTACAATAATGAGTGGGAGAATAATTCCAGGACCCTTCGTATATCTGCAAATGAGAGTCTTACTGTTAAGATTCTTCCTGAACTTACGTTTAAATCAATCTTCTCATACGATAATACCCAGACTCAAGACCATTTATATTTTAGCAAACTACACTTCTCAGGATCATCTGTTGGAGGTTCGGTTTCTGAAATGGTTACAAATGTAAATAAATGGGTATCATCTTCTACTCTTAACTATAACAAAGAGTTTGGTAAAAAACACAATGTTGGGGTTTTAGTAGGCTGGGAGGTTGAAGAGAATAAATCTGAATTTGCTAGAGCTACCGGTACTAATCTACCAACAAGTGCTCTTCATACTGTTGCAACTGCAGGTAAACTTGATGCAAACGCATACTACTGGGGCAACACAATGGTGTCAATGCTTTCAAGAGCAGAATACAATTATGACAATAAGTACTACTTATCTGCTTCATATAGAAGGGATGGCTCTTCAAGACTAAGCCCAAGTGCCCGTTGGGGTAACTTCTGGTCTTTAGCCGGATCTTGGAGAATTGATAAGGAGAACTTTATGCAAAATGTGGACTTTATTAGTAGCTTGAGACTAAGAGGATCTTATGGTGTTAATGGAACACTTCCATCTTCAAACTATGGATGGCGTTCGCTGACTACTTATGGAAATAAGTATATGGAACAACCTGGTAGTGGCGTAAGTACAATTGCAGATGCAAATTTGTCTTGGGAAACAAGTTATACTTCAAATATTGCCTTGGAATTTGGTTTTCTTGACCAGAGGATAACTGGATCCGTTGAAGTTTTCAACAGAGATTCAAAGAACCTTTTGCAAGATGTTCCTATCTCAAGAGTTACCGGTTTTGGATCTACGCTTAAAAACGTTGGTGAAATAAATAATAAAGGTATTGAGCTTGAGCTGAATGCAGATATTATCAAGACAGAGAGCATTACCTGGAGTGCCGGTTTAACTGCATCTCATATTAAATCAACTGTTACCAAACTTTACGGCGGACAAGATATTATCTGGTATGATCCTACAGGAGGCGACTCAAGAGGTAAATACATTTATCAAGAGGGACAATCAACATTAGCTCTTTATGGCCGTGAATGGGCCGGAGTAGAGAGAGAAACTGGTAAAAACCTTTGGTTCCTTAACAACGACAGCACACCTGATTTAACAGTTGATGGAAGACCAGCTACATATAATTACACAAAGGCATCTGAGAAGATTATTGGTAATATACATCCAAAACTATTTGGAGGTCTAAATACCAGCCTTGAGTGGAAGGGATTATCACTTGCTCTTAATTTTACTTATAAAATTGGCGGTTATACATATGACGCAGTTGGTAGAGACGTTACAGATGATGGTTACTACTGGGAAAGAATAGTTTCAAAAGATCAGTATGATAACAGATGGACTCCTCAAAATAAAGATGCTAAATATCCAATGCGTATTGCTATTGACTTAGAGGATGTAAATCAGAGAAGTACAAGGCATATGCATAAAGCAGACTACTTGAGATTAAAGAGTATGACTCTTGCTTACAATCTTCCTAAGAATATTGTTAACAAAGTTAAACTCGCCAATGCTAGAGTTTATTTTAACGGCTCAAATCTCTTTACAATGGCCGCATACGATGTATACGATCCTGAGGTTAACGAATATGGAACCAGAGGATGGGAAATTCCTCTTGGCAAGACTTATACATTCGGTATTGAATTCACATTCTAATTAAAAAAGTTGCTACAATGAAAAAGATAAATATTTCAATAATTTTGATGGGCATTGTGCTGCTTTCGTCGTGTAATGGTTTTCTGGATGTAAAGCCTAGCAACTCTGCGGCATCTGAGACCTCTATTACAAATGTAAATGACGCGGGCGTTGCTATCAGCGGCCTTATGAGCAAAATGGCATCATCTGACTATTATGGTCGAAACTTCATTATGTATGGAGATGCTAAGGGCGGAGACTTTGCTATTCGCTCACAGGGTAGAGGGCTTGATGCTCTGTACACTTTTAACCACTCTGCAACCTCAAACTCCTATTCGGGGTATTGGAACCAGATATATCACAATATTCTTCAAGCAAATAATATCATTTTAAATATTGATAAACTTGAAGCTGATGGCAAGGGTTCAAACGCTCTTAGTTCATATAAGGGACAGGCTCTTACGGCAAGAGCTTTAATGTATTTTGACCTTGTAAGATTATATGGAAAACCTTACAATATGGATAAGACATCCTTTGGTGTTCCACTAATTCTTGAACCTCTTGATGCATCTGCTCAACCAACAAGAAGCTCTGTTGAGGCTGTTTATACACAGGTTCTTAAGGATCTTACTGATGCCGAGCCTTTGCTTTCAAAATCGGTTACAAAAGGATATTTGAACTATTATGCAAACAAAGCTATCCAAGGAAGAGTATATCTTCATATGGACAGATTTGATGATGCTCTTGCTGCTGCTGAATCAATAATTCTAGATAATAAATACACACTTTACACAAATGAAAAGTGGGTCTCTTCCTGGTCGCTGGAAAATGGTTCTGAGTCAATTTTTGAACTTGCAATGTATGTTTCAGAGGGTGACCTTCGTACCGGTTCGCTTGGTTATTATCTGCTAAGAAACGGCAAAATTACAGGTGCAATGGGCTGGTTTATGGCAAGTGACTATTATTTGGCAAGACTTGGTGAGGATACAGAAGATGTTAGATGGGGTATTATGGATTATGATGAGTCTTCAGATGAGAGATTTGGTTCTAGTTTAAAATATGCCGGAGTAGATCTTCAAGGAGATAAAGGCTCAACATCTGCTGTTAATATCAAGGTAATAAGACTTTCTGAAATTTATCTTATGGCTGCTGAGGCTGCTTTGAGAAAAACAACTCCAGACAGGACTAAGGCCTCAAACTATCTGAATGAGATTAGAAAGAGGTCTCCAAATCTTGAGCCTGCAGACATAGATAATATT
Source organism: Bacteroidales bacterium (assembly GCA_028700975.1). GTDB lineage: Bacteria > Bacteroidota > Bacteroidia > Bacteroidales > UBA932 > Bact-08. The sequence goes on from JAQVRQ010000020.1 coordinate 17,982, forward strand.
ACTCTTGATATGATTATTGACGAAAGAAGCAAAGAACTCTTTGCTGAAGGTCACAGATACTTTGATATGATTCGTCTGAATAGGACAATAGAGTTTAATGATGACTTTATTTATCCTGCTGTTCAGATTAGTCATAGAACAAAAACAATTGATAGGACATTCTATAAGGCTATACTACCAATTTCCCAGGCCGAAATGGATGCTAATCCTGAAATTGCGTCCCAACAAAATACTGGTTACTAAAAAGGTTAAGCTCCCGATGAGGCTGTCCCAAAAGGGCAGCCTCTTTTTTTAGAACAAATTGGCTCATTTATTCTATATTTGTAGAAAAATATTAAAAATTATTATAAAATATAAGCCATATGGACTCTTTTCATTTAAGCCTGAAACAACAATCCCCTTTAGAGTTTTTTATTCTTTCCCAAAAAAAGCAGAGAGTTGAGCTCTCTTCAGAGTTAATTAAGAGGATAACAGATTGCAGGGATTATCTGGACAGGCGTATGAAGAATCAGAAAGAGCCTATTTATGGAATCACAACTGGTTTTGGGTCTCTTTGTAATGTGACTGTTGACGCAAATCAACTATCTCAGTTACAGAAAAACCTTGTTATGTCTCACGCTTGCGGAATGGGAGAGGAGGTGCCTTCAGATATTGTTCGGCTAATGTTGCTTCTCAAGATTAAATCTTTGTCTTATGGATATTCGGGTGTTCGTCTTGAGACCGTACAAAGACTTCTTGATATGTTCAATGAGGATGTAATTCCAATTGTATATCAGCAGGGTTCTCTGGGAGCCTCAGGTGATTTGGCTCCTTTGGCTAATATGTCTCTTCCTTTGATAGGAATGGGTCAGGTGTGGTATAAAGGGGAGAGAAGAGAGGCTTCAGAAGTTAACTCAATTTTTGGATGGAAACCTCTTGAGCTTGCATCCAAGGAGGGGTTGGCACTGCTTAATGGTACTCAGTTTATGTTGGCTTATAGTATATGGAATATTGTTCAGGCAAAGAAGTTGTCTGATATGGCTGATATAATTGCTGCTCTCTCTCTTGAAGCTTTTGATGGAAGGGTAGAGCCTTTTACTGAGGGGGTGCATTCAATTAGGGCGCATAAAGGGCAAGTTGAGACAGCTGACAATATGAGAAAGTTACTAAAGGGAAGTGAGATTGCAGCTAGATATAAGGCTCACGTACAGGATCCATATTCATTTAGATGTGTTCCACAAGTTCACGGAGCCACAAAAGATGCCTTAAGATATATTGAGAATGCATTTGAGATAGAGCTTAATAGTGCAACAGACAATCCTACAATTCTTCCTGAGGAGGATCTTATAGTCTCAGCAGGAAATTTCCATGGTCAGCCACTTGCTCTTCCGCTTGATATGCTCTCTATTGCAATGGCTGAGATTGGGAGTATCTCAGAGAGAAGAACTTATCAATTAATATCTGGTAAGAGAGAGCTTCCATCCTTTCTAGTCGCTCGTCCTGGACTTAATTCTGGGTTTATGATACCTCAATATGCTCAAGCTTCAATAGTTAGCCAGAATAAGCAGCTTGCATCTCCTGCGTCTATCGATACAATTGACTCCTCACAGGGTCAGGAGGATCACGTAAGTATGGGGGCAAATGCAGCTACAAAATGTTACAGAGTTGTTGAGAATGTTCAGAAAATTCTAGCTATTGAATTAATGAACGCTGCTCAGGCAATTGAGTTTCGCAGGCCTTTGAAATCATCTTCTGTGCTGGAAAGTTTACTATTTGAATATAGAAAGGTTGTCCCATTTATTGAGGAGGATGAGGTTATGTATACTCATATGCAGAACTCCTCAGATTTTATAAAATCGTATAATTATCAGATATAAAATGAAGCGACTTTTTATCAATATCGGCATACTTGTTCAAGTTGAGACAGGAGATTCAGTTCTTAAAAGAGCTGGAGAGGAGATGTCTGTTATGAATCTGATAAAGGATTCGTATATGGCTGTAGAAAATGAAGTAATCAGTGATTTTGGATCAATGGAGACTTTACGGGCTCTTACATCAAATGGAGTGGAATACTGGCTTGAAAATATGGCAGATGAGGTTGTTGATTTGAAAGGAGCGGTTGTGATGCCATCTTTTTGTGATTCACATACTCATTTGGTGTATGCGGGTAGCAGAGAGAGGGAGTTTATTGATAAAGTAAGAGGGCTCTCCTATAAAGAGATTGCAGCGAGGGGAGGTGGAATATTAAATTCGGCTCAACTCCTTCACGAAACAGATGAAAATGAACTTTTCAGACAAACCGAGGTTAGGGCGCGGGAAATTTTATCTTACGGAACAGGTGCTGTCGAGATTAAAAGTGGATACGGACTCAATCCTGAGGATGAAATAAAAATGTTAAGGGTCGCTAAACGAATAGAAAAAGAGACTCCTCTAACTGTAAAAACTACTTTTCTTGGGGCTCACGCTGTCCCATCCAGATATTTAGGGAAAAGAGAAGAGTATGTTAATGAAATTATTAATGAGATGATCCCTGTAATTGCTACAGAGGAGTTGGCAGATTATGTGGATGTATTTACTGAAGATGGCTTTTTCACGGTGGAGGATACTGATAGAATATTAAATGCCGGAATGAAATATGGTTTAAGGGCAAAAGTTCACGCAAATCAGATGAGTTTCTCCGGAGGTGTTCAGGTAGGTGTAAAATATAATGCAATATCAGTAGATCATCTTGAATTTACAGGAGTAGAAGAGTTCAATATTCTTAAGAACAGCGATACAATGGCAACTTTATTACCTGGTTCAACATTCTTCCTGGAGATGGAATATGCTCCCGCAAGAAGAATGATTGAAAGTGGCATAGCTGTTGCACTTGCAACTAATTATAATCCGGGGTCTTCGCCATATGGTGATATGCGTTTTATTATGGCTCTTGCAGCATTGAAATATAAAATGACTACAGAAGAGATTATCAATGCAGTTACAATAAATGGTGCATATGCAATGGGCCTTTCAGAAAGTCACGGATCTATTGCACGAGGAAAGAGGGCAGATTTTATAGTATGTAAAGATATTCCTTCTCTGGATTATATACCATATACGTTTACTTCGCCACTGATTGATCAAATTTGGTTAGGTGGTGTTAAGATATCTGTATCGTGATTATTTAAAAAATTATTCGTTATGACAAGATTCACAACTCCGCTTGGCGAAATTGCCATACAACATTTGGGACATGCCTCTCTGTTAATAAAATGGGAAGAGAATAATATCTTCGTAGATCCATACAGCGAGGTTGCTGACTACTCTCTTCAGCCCAAAGCAGATTTAATTCTGCTTACTCACCACCATTACGATCATCTTGACAGCAAGGCTTTGGTTCATATAGATTCTGAAAAAACTGTCTATGTTACTAATATTGAAGCTGCAAAAAGTATTCACGGAGCTAATGTGCTTGCTCAGGGAGAGGTGTTCAATTATAAAGGGATTAGAATTAAGGCAGTATATGCTTATAACATAGAGAACAGGAGAGATGACGGACACCCTTTTCATCCCAGAGGAGAGGGGAATGGATATATCCTGGACTTTGATGGGTTTAAATTGTATATAGCAGGAGATACAGAAATTATTCCTGAGATGAAGGAGATTGGTGAAATTGACTTGGCTTTTCTTCCAAAAAATCTTCCCTATACAATGAGTGACGATATGTTTATAAAGGCAGTGGAGCTAATAAGGCCTAAAATGGTTTTTCCGTATCACTTTTTTGAGTTGGATGCAGAGAAACTCAGAGCAAGAATGCCAAATGGGGTCCAGCTGATAACTCAATAGAATTTAAAAATATTAATAGTAATGCTTCAGAAACTAATAGAGTGCGTACCAAATTTTAGTGAAGGGCGCAATATGCAGGTGATTAAACAGATCACAGATGAGATTGAAAAGGTAGAGGGTGTAAAGCTTTTAAATGTTGATCCGGGTGCTGCAACAAATAGAACTGTCGTAACATTTGTAGGGAATCCAAATGCTGTGTCGGAAGCGGCATTCAGAGCTATAAAGAAGGCAGGCGAGGTAATTGATATGAGAACCCATCACGGAGAGCATCCAAGGATGGGCGCAACTGATGTTTGCCCCTTTATACCAATTGCCGGTCTCTCTATGGAGGAGACAGCCGAGTATGCCAGATCTCTGGCAAAGCGAGTGGGTGAGGAGTTATCTATTCCTGTATATTGTTATGAGAGCGCAGCTTATAAGCCAGAGAGAAGAAACCTGGCAAATTGCAGAGCAGGAGAGTATGAGGGGTTGTCAAAGAGGATTTCGTCAGCTGAATGGAGGCCGGATTTTGGCCCTGCAGTTTATAATGAAAGTGTAGCAGGAACTGGTGCAACTGCTATTGGTGCAAGAGATTTTCTTGTTGCAATCAATTATAATCTAAATACTACTTCTACAAGAAGGGCAAATGCAATTGCATTTGATGTGAGAGAGAAGGGTAGGAAGAAGAGGGATGGCAATCCAATTACAGGTAAGATTGTTAAAGATGAGAATGGTAAAGATGTTTGGATAGCAGGTACATTAAAAGGGTGTAAGGCTATTGGATGGTTTATAGAAGAGTATGGAATTGCTCAAGTTTCAATGAATGTAACTAATATCACTCAGACTCCTGTGCACATTGCTTTTGATGAGGTTGTCGAGAAGGCTGCAGCAAGAGGTATAAGAGTAACAGGTAGTGAGATAGTTGGGTTAATTCCTAAGAAGGTTCTTATAGATGCTGGTAAACATTATCTGGCAAAACAACAGAGATCTTCAGGTATATCTGAAGAGGAGATAATAAAGATTGCAGTTAAGTCAATGGGGCTTGATGATCTAAAACCATTTGATCCAAATGAGAAGGTGATTGAATATCTTCTTGAGGAGGGTAACTCTGCAAAATTGATTGACCTTACTGCTAATTGTTTTGCAAATCTTACTGCAAGTGAGTCTCCTGCTCCTGGTGGAGGTTCTGTATCGGCCTATATGGGAGCCCTTGGTGCTGCATTAGGCACTATGGTAGCAAATCTCTCCTCACACAAGGCTGGATGGGATCACAGATGGGACGAGTTTTCAAAATGGGCAGAGAGGGGCCAGCTAATTATGAATGAGATGCTTTTCCTTGTAGATGAGGATACAAATTCATTCAACAAAATAATGGAGGCGTTTGGTCTTCCAAAAGATAGTGAGGCCGAAAAGGCTGCAAGAAGTGCCGCAATTCAAGCTGCAACTCAGTATGCAACAGAAATTCCTTTGAGAACAATGAGGGTAGCCTACTCAGCATTTGACCTTATTGAGGCGATGGTTAAAGAGGGAAATCCTA
>JAQVRQ010000020.1:23401-27780 GCA_028700975.1 Bacteroidales bacterium
AAGGCTGCAAGAAGTGCCGCAATTCAAGCTGCAACTCAGTATGCAACAGAAATTCCTTTGAGAACAATGAGGGTAGCCTACTCAGCATTTGACCTTATTGAGGCGATGGTTAAAGAGGGAAATCCTAACTCAGTTTCTGATGCGGGAGTGGGTGCTTTGGCAGTAAGATCAGCTATCTATGGAGCCTATATGAATGTTAGAATCAACTCTGTGGATCTTAAAGACCGGTCTGTTGCAGATATACTTGTTGCTGAGGCGCAGGAGATTTACAACAAAACTGCGGGCCGTGAAAAGCACATCATAGATGCAGTGCTGGCGACTCTCTCTTCAAAGTAAATCTTTGCATAAATATTAACAAATGTATTAATAACAACAGGTGCCCCTTTTGGGAGCACCTGTTTCTAATTAATATTGAAACTTGCTTCTAGAAGTTTTCAGCCATTCTCTTGTAAGAGTTGTAACGCTTTTTCGCATACTCTTCAGTAAGCTTGAATAGTGTCTCGGCCTCTTCTGGGAAAGTAGCTCTCAGTGAAGTGTAGCGAACCTCTCCATTTAGAAACTCCTGGAACTTAGCCCAGTCTGGCTCTTTACTATCAAGAGTAAATGGATTTTTGCCCTCTTCTTCAAGCATTGGGTTGTAGCGGTAAAGTTGCCAGTAACCGCACTCAACGGCCATCTTCTCTTCACGCTGAGAAGCTCCCATTCCATTTTTTAGACCGTGACTAATACAAGGAGCATAAGCTATAATAAGTGATGGCCCGTCATAGGCTTCTGCCTCCTTAAGAACGTTCATAAGCTGGTTGTGGCTTGCACCCATTGATACTTGAGCAACGTAAACATATCCGTAACTCATAGCCATCATGCCCAAATCTTTCTTGCGTATTTTTTTACCGGATGTTGCAAATTTTGCTACGGCTCCTACAGGGGTTGATTTTGACGATTGACCACCTGTGTTTGAGTAAACCTCTGTGTCAAGAACAAGTACGTTTACATTTTCCCCAGATGCCAGTACGTGGTCTAGTCCTCCGTATCCAATATCATAAGCCCAGCCGTCTCCACCAAATATCCATTGTGACCTTGTAATGAAGTAATCTTTAAGAATTGAGAGCTCGTTACATATAGGACATCCACACTCTGTAATCATTGGGATGAGTTTTTCTGCAATCTCTTTAGTAGCGGCTGCATCATTACGTTTGGTAATCCATTCGCCAAATAGAACTTTCATCTCCGCAGAACAATCTTTGCATTCAAGCCCGTCTGCCATAAGCTTTGCAACTCTGTCTCTAACTCTTTCGGAGCCAAGACGCATTCCCATTCCGTATTCGGCATTGTCTTCAAATAGTGAGTTTGCCCAGGAAGGACCATTGCCGGAACTATTTGTAGTATACGGTGAAGCAGGGAATGAACCTCCAAATATTGAGGAACAACCTGTTGCGTTAGCAATCATCATTCTGTCTCCGTATAGTTGAGTTATTGCCTTGATATATGGTGTCTCTCCACAACCTGCGCAGGCTCCAGAAAATTCAAACAGAGGCTGTGCGAATTGGAGACTCTTAACACTTTGAGTTTTTGGTAGTACTGAGTCTTTGTATCCAATTACACTATGTAGATAATCAAAGTTTTGTTGTTCGTGCTCTTGTGTTTCAAAAGGTTTCATCACCAGAGCTTTTGTTTTTGCAGGGCAAACATCGGCACAATTTCCGCAACCTGTACAATCGTAAGGGGTTACCTGTATGGTAAAGCTGTACTCTTTGTAAGGTCCGTTTCCTTTAATTTTCTTAACTCCTGCAGGTGCGTGACTCTGCTCCTCTTCGCTCATTAAGAATGGACGAATAGCTGCGTGTGGGCATACATATGCACACTGATTACACTGAATACAATTTTCAGGTTGCCATTCAGGTGTATGAGTAGCTATGCCTCTTTTTTCGTAAGCAGCTGTGCCTGCCGGGATTGTTCCATCTTCAAGGTGAAGGAATGCACTTACAGGAAGGTCATTTCCACCTTGGGCATTAACAACATCGGCTACATTTCTAACCCAATCCGGTGCAAGTCTGTCAAAGTTTGACGGACGGAATTTTGTAGTAAGATTCTTCCATTCAACAGGTATTTCAACCTTAACATATTCAGCTCCTCTGTCAATTGCAGCGTAATTCATTTTTAGAATTTTATCCCCTTTTCTCCCGTATGACTTTTCAGCTGCGTGCTTCATTTCGCTTACTGCCTGTTCAAAAGGAATTATGTCTGCTATTTTAAAGAATGCGCTCTGAAGAATGGTATTTGTTCTGTTACCCAAACCAATCTCTTCCGCAATCTGAGTAGCATTAATTATGTACAGATTAAGTTGCTTTTTGGCAATTGTCGCTTTAATGTGATCTGGAAGCTTATCGATAGTCTCTTCTATAGACCATAAAGTGTTTAATAGGAATGTACCACCTTTTTTGATCCCTTTAAGAACATCATATTTATTCATATAAGATGTTACGTGACAGGCTACAAAATCAGGGGTAGAGACTAAATATGGTGAATTAATTGGAGTGTCGCCAAAACGAAGATGAGAACAGGTATATCCACCAGATTTTTTTGAGTCATAGTCAAAATATGCTTGAACATATTTTGGAGTATTCTCACCAATAATCTTGATAGTGTTCTTATTAGCACCAACAGTGCCATCTGACCCAAGTCCGTAAAACTTACACTCTTTTACACCTTTTTTGGCTACGCTTATCTCCTCTTTTAGAGGGAGAGATTTAAAACTTACATCGTCAACAATTCCAATAGTAAAGCCATTTTTTGGCTCTTTCATATTGAGATTTTCAAAAACTGAAAGAATTTGTGCCGGACTTGTGTCTTTAGATGACAAGCCATATCTTCCTCCAACAATCAGAGGCATTTTGCCGCCCTTCTCTGCTACCGCAGACTTAATATCTACATATAGAGGTTCACCAACTGCTCCAGGCTCTTTTGTTCTGTCTAAAACAGCAATTCTCTTTACGCTCTTTGGAAGAACTCTAAAGAAGTATTTTGCGGAAAATGGTCTGTACAATCTTACTGTAAGGACACCTACTTTTTCTCCTTTTTCCATTTGCATATCGACAACCTCGCGAATTGTCTCACAAACAGAGCCCATAGCTATAATAATATTTTCTGCTTGAGGGTCTCCGTAGTAGTCAAAAGGAAGGTAGTGACGACCTGTAAGCTCGCTGATTTCACCCATATATCTTGCTACGATATCCGGAACTGCATCATAGAAAGGATTACTTGCCTCTCTGGCCTGGAAGAAAACATCTGGATTTTGTGCTGTACCTCTTGTAACCGGTTTTATTGGATTAAGCGCTTTTTGTCTGAAAGCCTTTAGAGACTTTTCGCTAATCATTTTCTTCACAGCTTCCTGATCAAGATCTTCAATTTTTTGAATTTCGTGTGATGTGCGGAATCCATCAAAGAAGTGTACGAATGGTATTCTCGATTTAAGAGTTGCTAAATGAGCAACGGCACCAAGATCAAGTGCTTCCTGGACGCTGGATGATGCTAGAAAAGCAAATCCTGTTTGTCTGGCAGACATTACATCTGAATGGTCGCCAAAGATAGAGAGTGCTTGGGAAGCTAGTGTTCTTGCAGAGACGTGAAATACTGTTGGGAGCATCTCTCCTGCAATCTTGTACATATTTGGTATCATAAGCAGGAGACCCTGCGAAGCTGTAAATGTGGTGGCGAGCACACCTGCCTGAAGAGCGCCGTGAAGAGCACCTGCAGCTCCCCCCTCGCTCTGCATCTCAACAACCCTTAATTGCTCTCCAAATAGGTTCTTTTTACCATAAGAAGACCACTCATCTACATATTCTGCCATAGTAGACGAAGGTGTAATAGGGTATATGGCTGCAAGCTCGCTGAACATATATGCAACATGTGCAGCAGCGTAATTACCATCGCAGGTAATGAATTTTTTTTCTTTTGCCATAACTTGTATTTTAGTTATTAGTATTTATTATGATTAATTTTAATTGTTATTTATCTGCAATAAAATAAAAATGGCCTGCATATCTTTTCAAGATTGCAGACCTCTTTTTTTGGTCTTTTTGGTCAGGGAGTCACTACCGCCATTCACCGGACAGAGTCCGGCCAAAAGCTCTGTCTCTACGTCGAATTCAAATTTTAACTGGTGTGACATGGGCATAATATATCAACTTCACTCCAAAAATAGTCAATTATTTTATAAATAAAAAGTAAAATGAGCACTTCCGGATAAGGAGGTGTCATTATATTTAGGCAATAATCTATTATACTGAATTTTATTGGAATCCCTGAGTTGAGCTCTCTGGTAATATCTTCATAATAAGGTTCTGAAGCACGCTTCCTGGACCTAGTTCAATAAATTCTCT
>JAQVRQ010000071.1:0-5287 GCA_028700975.1 Bacteroidales bacterium
CTTCAAATTTTGAATGGAGTTGAAAAAAACCTTTACCTTTTATGTTCCAATGGAATCCTCTCAAATTTGTGTAGAAAATTTGTAAGTCAGCAAGAAGTTGCTCTAGATGAGAATTAATCTCATTTGCTTTTGATTTCTCAATTTTAATGTAATCTAATGTCTTCATATCTTGTTTTTTTATTTTTTTATTGATACAAAGATAAAGCTCCTCCTTTAATAAATCAAATAGATTAAACAGATAAAACGATAGATGAAAACTATGCAGGGTGTCAATCTAGATTGAGTAGAGTATATAGCCAGCCAATGCTCCTCCTATTACAATAAATGCACTGTTTAGTCTCTGAAAGTAAAATACAGATGCAAAGGAAGCCAATGCTATTAGTGTGCTTTTCCAGTCTGTTAGGGCATCCATTCCCATTTTAATACATACTGTAATTATGACTGCAACTGAGGCTGCATTTACTGCATTAAGGAAGGCCGAGAAGATCCCTGATTTTTTGAGCTTTGGAAGAATTGGATTGAGCAGAGCTACAAAAAGGAAAGAGGGTAAGAATATTCCAAGAGTTGCCAACATTGATCCGGAAAAGCCTCCCATTTGCCATCCAATAAAAGTTGCAGTGGAGAGAACCGGACCTGGCGTAAACTGTCCCGCTGCAACCGAATCAATTAAAACCTCTCTGCTAAGAATTCCTGTTGATACTAATTCGGCATCAAGAAAAGCGAATAGGACATATCCACTACCATATAATAGAGCTCCTGTCTTAAAAAATATTAAGAATATCTGAAGAGCGGGAATAATTGAAAGAGTCTTATCTTTTGCCTCTTTTGCAAGGTAGAGCAAAACACCTACAGCTCCCGCAGAGAAGAGAGCGTAGATTTCATTAACACCTAGCAGTGTAGCAATAAGTACGGCAATTGCGAGAACAATTAATGTTAAGTTTTTGAACGCCTTTCTTCCTAAAGGAATAGCTGCATTTGCAATAATAGCTACAACGGCAGGTTTTATACCATAAATAAATTTTTCTACATTGGGCAGGGTTCCGTATTGTTGATACAGCCAGGCAATGATTCCGGTAATTAGTACAGCTGGAGCAATAAAAGAGGCGCCTGCTACAAATAGTCCTCTCCATCCGCGCTGCTCATATCCGCAGTGCATTGTCATCTCTGTTGAATTTGGTCCGGGGATTAAATTTGTAGCTCCAATCAAGTCAAGAAAATGTTCGTGAGACATCCATTTCCTCTTTTTAACAACCTCATCCTCCATCATTGCGATATGCGCTGCAGGTCCTCCAAATGAAATTGAACCCAGTTTAAGAAAGAGGAGAGATATTTCTTTAAGCGTGGTCATAAACGATTATATTTTAGTGAGGTTTATCGCTCATCTCAAACATAATAACACCGCCGGACATAATGTCTGAATGTGATATATATGGTGAGATTAACTTTTCTCCATTAAGAGTAACCCTTTTTACATATATATTGTTCACGGATTGGTTCTTAGTTTTAATCTCAAAAGTATTACCATTCTCTAGATTAATAGTGGCAGATATTACCAGTGGACTTCCAAGGTAATATGTGGTACTTCCCGGTGCCACCGGATAAAATCCAAGAGAGCTGAAAATGTACCAGGCGCTCATCTGACCGCAGTCATCGTTTCCGCTTAGCCCGTCAGTTTGGGCTTTGTATTTTGTCTCTAAAATGTTCCTGATATGTTTCTGCCCCTTCCAGCTATTATCTGTTATGTTGTAAAGGTATGCAATATGGTGTGAAGGTTCGTTACCGTGAACATATGACCCCATAATACCCTCTCTGGTGATATCCTCTGTGTTTTCAAAGTATCTGTCGGGAAGGTGCATTGTGAATAGAGTATCCAGATAGTTCTCAAATTTCTTTTTACCACCCATCAGCTTAACCAGATCGTATGTATGATGAGGGACATAAAGTGAATAATTCCAGGCATTACCCTCAATAAAACCCTGTCCGTGAGTGTCAAGAGGGTCAAACTCTTTTTTAAAACTTCCGTCAGACAATTTTGGTCTCATAAAACCGCTCTCTTTATCAAAAAGGTTCCTGTAGTTAATTGAACGGATAATGAATTCGTTAAATACTTGCACATTTCCAATTCTCTCAGCCATCATTGCGATAGCCCAATCATCGTATGCATACTCTAATGTTTTGGATACAGAATTGCCACTCTTATCTTCAGGTACAAATCCTTTGGCAATGTACTCTTTCAGACCATCGTAGTATCTGTTTTTTGCTGTAGTAACAGAGGCTTTAAGTGCCTTTTCGTAGTCAAATCCTTTAATATTCTTTACCATTGCATCAGCAAGCAGAGATACTGAATGGTAACCTATCATACACCAATTTTCGTTTGCGTGATGAGACCAAACGGGTAACATTTTATGAACACTTTGATCGTAGTGAGCGAGCATTGAGTTTATAATATCTGAATTTCTCTTTTGCTGAATTATATTAAAAAGAGGATGGAGCGCCCTATATGTATCCCAAAGGGAGAGGGTTGTGTAATTGGTAAAGCCGATGGCCTTATGAATATTCTGGTCAACTCCTTTGTATTCACCATTTACATCCATATAAACAGTTGTTCCTATGAATGAATGATAAAGTGATGTATAAAAATTTGTGAGATCTTCTTCGTTAAGTGCTTCAATTTCAATTTTTCCAAGCTCCTTTTCCCATAATGAAAAGGCCTCATTTTTGTAGCGTGAAAAATCTGAATGAGGTGCCTCTTGTTCCATATTGAGAAGAGCGTTTCTTGTACTTACAGGAGATAAAGCAACTTTTACAACAATCTCTTCGTCGCTATTGGTTTTAAAATCAAAAAATGCCCTTAATTGAGGCGCAGCCATCTCCGGGAAATTCTTCTCCTGGTTGAACTTTCTCCAGAACCCTTTATAAATCTGCTCACCGCTAAATGATTTATAACCATAATTATTAAATGGTTTAGAGAATTTTATAGCAAAATATTGTGTTCGGGTTCTGCCCCAGCCGTTTGTCTGCCTGTAACCCGTAATAGTAGAGTCGTTTTCAACTCTTAAGTGTGTCCAAATGTTTTTCCCAGGATAATTATATATGCCGTGTACAAGATCCAAAATAATATGAGACTCATCTGATTTGGGAAATGTGTATTTATGTATTCCTACTCGTGTTGTAGCAGTGAGCTCCGCTCTGATGTCGTAGTCATTAAGTATTACACTGTAGTAGCCTGGCTCTGCCTTCTCGGTTTTGTGGTTGAATAGAGATCTAAAACCATCTTTATGATTATGAGATGTTCCAGGGTTAAGCCTCAACTTTCCTGTTGTTGGCATAATGAGGATATCACCGAGATCTGAATGGCCTGTTCCGCTGAAATGGGTGTGGCTAAAACCAACAATTGTGCTGTCATTGTATTGATAACCTGCACAATATTTATAAACATCCTTATTGTAAACGCCATTAATTGAGTAGCTTATCGTGTCTGTATCCGGGCTAAGTTGTACCATCCCAAAAGGAGTAGTCGCACCAGGATAGGTGTGGCCCATCTTCTCTGTTCCAATAAATGGATTAACATATTTAGCAGGAGATTTGACTATGCCTCCCTGCAGAGCAGTAAAAGCAGCAAGTACAATTAACAGATTCATTTTCCAAGGTTGTAAGTTAATGCTCTAACCTCTTGAGCCCATTCATACGGAGATTTTGATTTGTCGAAAGTCTCCCAGGAGATTGGTTTACCTATGGTTACTCTGATTGTCTCTCCTCTTTTCAGAAAAATCTCGTGGGGTAGCAACATAAGCTCTATATTGGCTTTTATCCCAAATATTTTTCTAATAGTATTTATTCTGTAAAAAAGTTTTGAGTTTGTACCGTGAAAGTGGAAGGGTACAATGTCTCTTTTATGAGAAACAGCTTTTGTAATAAAGCTTTTTTGCCAAGGAAGATCTTGTATTATTCCATCTCGTTTTCTTGATACAATTCCTGCCGGAAAGTGGGTTATTGCAACATCCATCCCATATGTCTCCTCTATTGCTTTAAGGTATGCTTTTGATGAACCATCAAAAACATTAACAGCCACTACAAACTCATCAAGTTGTGGGATGTATCTGAAAGAGTCGTTTGCAATTGCCTTTAAGGTTCCATATTTGGCAGAAACTATAGAAGTGAGAACAAGTCCATCTGCAAATCCAAAAGGGTGATTAGCTGCAAAAAAACACTTCTTGTTTTCAGGAAGATTCTCAAGGCCCTCAACTTCTACTTTAATTTGGAACTCCTCTAGAAGTGCTTTAAGAAACTCCGGGCCTTTTAAATGTCCTGTCTTATTAAGGATTGTGTTTATCTCATCCTGATGTATAATTCTGCAAAGTATTCGAATTATCCATCCGGGGAGATATTTGAGAATGCCCTTGTCCCTCTCTTTAATGGCCTTCTCAACGTCAATATATTTTATCATTAAGTAAACTTTTTAAATTTCAATACCTGTAATATCTGTTGATATTTTCCATAGTTTTTCAGCGACAGACTCTTTATATAGTTTTTTCAGGTCGCCTGTAATTGTTGGATAACCTCTCCAATTATCCCAACCATCCGGACCAATAAACTCACCCCCTCTCAGAGAGGGCTCTGTTGCAGCAAAAAGGGTAGGGAGAGCCCCCATTGAAGCAGGTTGACCTACCAATTTGAATCCCCACGAAAGGATTCCTGGTGAAGGTTTACCGGAACCTCTTGATGTTAGGTTTGTTGCTGAAACACCCGGATGACAAATAATGCTCTTAGTTTGAGAACCTCTCTCCTTAAGAAGGTTATCAAGTTTTTTACCAAAAAGAAGGTTAGAGTACTTACTTTGACTATAAAACTTAAATGCACTGTACCCCTTTTTTGCATCCAGGTTGTCAAAGAATATTTTACCGCCTCTTGCCGCTATGCTGCTAACAGTAATAATTCTGGATTCAAGGACATCATTCATCAGCGGAAGGAGAAGTCCTGTGAGTGTGAAATGTGCCAGATGATTTGTGCCAAACTGTAGTTCGTAACCTTGCTTTGTGAGTTTAAGTGGTGGAACCATAACACCGGCATTGTTGATAAGCATATCTAGCTTCTTGTATTTTAAAGCAAAAGACTCTGCAAAGAGCTTAACACTTTCAAGATCTGAAAGCTCTATATGCATTACATCTATTTTAGAAGCTGGATTAAGCTCTTTTATTGACTTAGCAGCCAACTCTCCCTTCTCCATATTTCTAACCGCAATAATAACTTCTGCCCCTTTAGAAGAGAGAACTTTTGCCGCCTCTAG